>DATNDM010000252.1:0-5606 GCA_035553235.1 Pyrinomonadaceae bacterium
ACTAAGATTCTGATGCGCATCCTTGATCTCCTTCGGGTTTAAGTGTGTTCCGAGACAAACGAGGGCCCACCTTTGGGGATGTGTACTACTGTTGATCGTATGTCCGAGGTAAAGACGTCCGAAAAGCAGGACGAAACTACCATAGCTTTGTAAAAAAGACCACGAGAAACTAGGCAGCCAGGCTTACAACCTAAACCTGTAAATGCCTAATTACCCTGCAAATCCTGTAAAATGCCGGCACAGTGACCAAAAACATGTGCCGGTCTACAGCTTTGCCTCGAAGGTCAGAAATCTTTGTTGGATCGGGTCAGTACAGGGAGCGGCAGCGACGTCGTCGTGATCAGCATGCGATATCTCTAACGATTCTTGATTCCTATGGTTTGACCAGGTCGCTACCGCTCCCTGTACTGACCCGATCCAAGCGCCATCCCGAATTTTGGGGCAAAGCCCCCGGTCTACCTGCTGCGCATAGAAGGTGGTAAATTCACCCCCAGCAATAATCACCCCCGACGACGCAAGACTGTTTTCAAGGAGCCTAAGCAATGAAAGTATTTCGCATTATTGTCGCCGTAGCCGCATTCGTGGCGTTCGCCATCATCGTCCAGACGCAGACACGACCCACGCCACCGCCTGCCAACGTCGCCATCATCGACTCCGCACTCTTTACGGATGAGAAAGCCGGCATCGCGCGGGTGATGGTTGCCATGCAGGCACTCGAAGCAAGGTTTCAGCCACTCCGCACTGAACTCCGTGGCATGCGCGAGCGTCTCAGCACGATGCGATCTGACATTCAGAAGAAGCGTCAGGTTCAGGAGCCGACCTTGACTGCGCAACAAACAGAAGCAGCCGACCGTCTCGAGGTGGAGATCAAGCGGAAAGCCGAAGACGCGCAGGCCAGCTATCAAAAGGAAAACATGGCCGTGCTCGAGCCCTTGCAGAACGACATCGGCACTGCGTTGACCGCGTATGCGCAAGCGAAAGGCATCACGCTGTTGATCGACGCGAATCGCGTCCCGATTATTTACGCGGCCGCCAATGTGGATATCACGAAAGATTTCATCGCCGATTACAACCGAACGCATCCGGCCGGAACCGCGCCAACAACACGGCCAGCAGCAGCGCCGGCGACGAGACCAGCGCGACCATAAACCCCGACGACACACAGAATGCTCAGAAAAGTTCTCCTCCTATCAGCCTCCGCTGGCGCGGGACACGTACGCGCCGCTGAGGCCATCGAGAAAGCGTTCAATCAGGCGCCGGACGCTGAAGGCAGGGAAGTGCGTCACATCGATGTGCTCAACTACACCAACAAACTTTTTCGACATCTCTACTCGAAAGCCTACATCGATCTCGTCAACAAAATGCCGGAGGTGCCGGGCTGGTTTTACGACAGGCTCGACAAGCCCTGGAAGAACGAGCGCCGCCGGCTCGCGCTCGACAAGCTGAACACGCGACCGTTCGTGAAGATGTTGCGCGAGTACCAGCCTGATCTGATCGTCTGCACGCATTTTCTTCCCGCCGAGATCGTCTCGTGGTTGAAAGCGAAGGAGCGTTTGGCGAGCCGGCAGGTGATCATCGTCACGGATTTCGACGTGCATGCGATGTGGCTGGTCCATCATTACGAGCGTTACTTCGTCGCGGTGGAGGAGGCGCGTGTTTATCTCGAGGCGCTCGGCATACCGCCGGAAAAGATCACAGTCAGTGGGATTCCGATCGATCCCGTGTTCGCGCTGAAGAAGGACAAGCAGGAGATGCGCGCGAAGCATGGGCTTGCGCCGGACAGGACGACGATTCTGTTGTCGGCGGGTGGATTTGGCGTCGGGTCAGTTGATGCGCTGGTGCATGCGTTGATGCCGTTGAAACATCGCGCCCAGATCGTTGCGATTTGTGGTCGCAATGAAGAGTTGAAGACGCGTTTGACGAAGCTTGCGGCGCGAACGAAGCCTGATGCAACACTGTTGCTGAAGCCGTTCGGGTACACGAAAGAGATGGACGAGCTGATGACAGCGTCGGACCTCGTGCTGGGCAAACCGGGTGGTTTGACGACTTCTGAGGCGTTAGCAAAGGGACTGGTGTTTGTGATCGTGAATCCGATTCCGGGCCAGGAGGAGCGCAACTCGGATCACTTGCTGGAAGCCGCAGTCGCGATTCGCTGTAACAACCTGCCGACGATGTCGTACAAACTCGACCGGCTGTTAAGCGACGGAGAGCGGTTCAAGGCGATGCAGGCCAACTCACAACGCATGGGCCGCCCAAATGCAGCCAAAGAGATCGTCGAACAGTTGCTGAGTTAATCTTGTTAATCCTGAAATCGTATCTACGCTTAACATGAAAATTAGCAGACGAACATTTATCCAAGCTTCTGCGATGACAGTCATTGCCACCACGCTTCCGAAAGCAGCGAGCGACACGAAGGCCCGCGATCTGCTCTCACGCATGACGCTCGAAGAAAAAGTGGGCCAGATGGTCCAGGCTAATTCGGCGAGTCTTAAAGATCCGAGCGACGTTGAAACCTATTTTCTTGGCTCCATCCTGAGCGGCGGCAGTTCCGATCCGAAAACCGGCAACAGCCTCGTCGATTGGACCGATCACTACGACAGCTTTCAGTCGCGCACGCAAAAGACGCGACTCCGCATCCCGCTGCTTTACGGCATCGACGCCGTTCATGGCCACAGCAACGTTCTCGGCGCAACTATCTTCCCGCACAACATCGGCCTCGGCTGTTCGCGCAATCCGGCGTTAGTTGAAAAAGCAGCCCGCATCACCGCAATTGAAACAAGATCGACCGGCATCAACTGGACGTTCGCGCCGTGCGTCACCGTGCCGCGCGACGAGCGTTGGGGCAGAAGCTACGAAGGCTTTGGCGAAACACCCGAACTCGCGCGCATGATGGGCGAAGCCGCAGTGCGCGGCTATCAAAGTAACGATCTCAGCAATCCCACGCGTGTACTCGCCTGCGCGAAGCACTGGATCGGCGACGGCGCGACGCGTTACGGCACCGGCAGAAAACTCAAGCCCGACTTGCAGATTCTCGATCGCGGCGATGTAACACTCAGCGAAAGCGAACTGCGCCGTCTGCACATGGCCGGTTACGTCGGTGCGATCAAAGCGGGCGTCGGCACGATCATGCCTTCGTACAGCAGTTGGAACGGCGTCAAGTGTTCCGGCAGCAAGCATTTGTTAAGGGAGATTCTTAAAAACGAACTCAAGTTTGACGGCTTTCTAATCTCTGACTACGACGCGATCGATGAAATGCCCGGCGACTACAAGACGCAGATCGAGACTTCGGCAAATGCGGGCATGGATATGTTCATGGTGTCGACAAAGTATCGCGAGCTTTACAGTCTGTTGCTCGAACTCGCCCGCGAGAATCGCGTTCCGATGTCGCGTATCGACGATGCAGTCACGCGAATTCTGCGCGTCAAATTCGCGATGGGACTGATGGACGGACGTTCGAATCTCGCTGATCGAAAGCTGCACGCGAGTTTCGGCTCGGCGGCACATCGTCAGGTCGCACGCGAATGTGTGCGCGAGACGCTCGTGTTATTGAAGAACGACAAACGCGTGCTGCCGGCATCGAAGAAGCTCAATCGGATTCACGTCGCCGGCAGGAGCGCTGACGATATCGGAAACCAGTGTGGCGGTTGGACCATAAGCTGGCAGGGAAAGAGTGGCGCTAACACAACGGGCGGCACGACGATTCTGAAAGCGATCCGGGAAACTGTGTCGCCGCACACTAAGATTACTTTTTCGAAAGACGGAGCTGACGCGGCGGGAGCGGATCTCGGCATCGTCGTTATTGGTGAAACTCCATACGCCGAGTGGATGGGCGACCGGCAGAGTCTGGAGTTGTCAGAAGAAGACGTTGCGGTGGTTGACAAGATGAAACAGGCCGGGATGCCGCTCGTCGTTGTCTTGATATCGGGTCGGCCGTTGATTATCGATAAGGTGATCGACAAGGCGGACGCGTTTGTCGCCGCGTGGTTGCCGGGAACAGAAGGCCGCGGCGTAACGGACGTGCTCTTTGGTGATTTCAAGTTCGTGGGCAAACTCTCGTTCTCATGGCCACGCTCGATGGACCAAATCCCAATCAATGTCGGTGATAAGAATTACGATCCCTTATTCAAATACGGTTACGGACTCACATGATTATTCGTAAAGCGACAATGGACGAGCGGGAGGCGATCAAACAATTGATTGCCGCATCCGCCCGTCTGCTGAGTCGTGAACACTACAGCGATCAGCAAATCGAAGCGGCCATCGCTACTGTATTTGGTGTCGATACGGATCTGATCGAGGATGGAACTTATTTCGTCGCGGAGATTGACGGCCAGTTGGCCGGTTGCGGCGGATGGAGCAAGCGGAAAACACTTTTCGGTGGTGATCAGTACTCTTCGAGAGATGCTGCTTATCTCGATCCACGATCAGAGCCAGCAAAGATCCGCGCGTTCTTCATCCATCCCGATCACGCACGGAAAGGCCTCGCGCGTGCGATCCTGACGCGCTGCGAAGACGAAGCGCGCGCGCACGGCTATCGTGCACTCGAGTTGATGTCGACGCTTCCCGGCATCGAGTTTTACAAATCATGCGGCTTCGTCGAAACCGGTAATTTCGATCTTGATCTGACAGACAAAGTAAAACTCGAGCTCGTCCCGATGCGAAAAGAGCTTTAAATCCGCCACAAAAAAGCACAAAATGCACAGAATTATCTTCAGCTCAAGGTGCGTCCTCAATGACGTTTTGTGCTTTTTGAGCCTTTTCGTGGCAAAAATCCGCGTTATGGATCGTGAAGTCTAAATCGTGACAGCCCATCCCGGCAGGGTTTGCCGGTGCAGGAGATTCAGTATGAAGCATCTGTTCTTAGCGATTCTGCTGCTCGTTCCCATCGTCGTGTTCGGGCAACACAGCCACGCGCCAGCTAAAGAGGCGCCGCCCGCAACGCTCGAAACGGGACTCGGCGACATAAATCATCCGGTTTCAACCAGCAACCCTGAAGCCCAGAAGTTTTTCAATCAGGGTCTTGCGTACGTCTACGCCTTCAATCACGAAGAGGCGATCAGATCTTTCAAACAAGCAGCGGCACTCGATCCGCAACTCGCCATGGCTTACTGGGGCGTAGCCCTCGCCATGGGTTCGAATTACAACGTGCCCGCGGATGGTCCAGCGCTGCTCGAAGCCTACAACAATCTGCAAAAGGCGATCGCGCTCGCGCCCAAAGCGTCGGAGCAGGACCGCGCTTACATCAACGCGCTCTCGAAGCGTTACTCGTCCGATCTCAATGTCGATCGACACAAGCTCGAAGTCGACTACAAGAACGCGATGGGTGAGCTGCATAAAAGTTATCCAGACGATCTCGACGCCGCCACTCTTTACGCGGAAAGCATGATGAATTTGCGGCCGTGGCACCTTTGGTCGCTCGATGGCAAGCCGGCGGAAGACACACTCGAGATCGTAGCGACGCTTGAAAGTGTCTTGCGTCGCAATCCAAATCATAGCGGCGCGAATCACTACTACATTCACGCTGTCGAAGCTTCAAATAACCCCGATCGGGCCCTGCCCAGTGCTGCGCGTCTCGGCAAGATCGCACCGAAGGCAGGTCATCTGGT
>DATNDM010000253.1:0-8913 GCA_035553235.1 Pyrinomonadaceae bacterium
TCCCCTGCTTGACTAATTGTGGACTAGCGAAAGGAAATCATCATGGGACTTTTTGACAAAATGTTCGGACGCGGCGCGTCGGAAGCTGAGCAACAACAAGGCGCACAACAGCGCTTCAACGAGTTGAAACAGAAGTATCAAACTGTGCTCACCACGGCCGACAACGAACACATCCAATTCCAAAACTTGCACGTGCAGGACAACAAACTCTTCATCCGCGCCATTGCGCCTTCAGAAGAGGCGAAGAACAAGTTCTGGGATCAGATCAAGCTCGTCAATCCGAACGCAGACGACATCACCGCTGACATCAGTGTCGACTCGAGCCGCGCGATGGGCGCAGCTGCGGGCGGTGGCCAGGGCGCTGGCGGTCAGACGTACGAAGTTAAGAGTGGAGATAATCTTTCGAAGATCAGCAAGCAGTTCTATGGAGATGCGAATGAGTACATGCGCATCTTCTACGCGAACCGCGACACGTTGAAAGATCCGGACAGGATCCAGGTCGGCCAAAAACTCGTCATCCCGCCTGACGACAACAAGTAAAACCTAATCGCGGATGGACGCGGATAAACGCAGATTAGCGTTCATCCGCGTAGATCCGCGGCGCAACTTCTTTGTGCCTTTTGTGATCTTCTTTGGTAAACTCCTCACCTCTGCGCTGTTCCGACGCTAAACCAACATTCTGGAGGCCCTTCGAAATGCTACGACGACGCCTGTCGATCTCCCTGCTGCTCGTTCTTGCACTCGCCAACTCGCTTGCAGCGCAAACTGCGCGGCATCCAATGAAACTCGACGATCTGACGCGCTTCCGCAACGTCAACGATCCGCAGATCTCGCCCGACGGCCAGTGGGTGGCATATACGGTCGGCACCACTGACGCGAAGGACGACAAGGCGAGTTCGCACATCTGGATGGTTAACATCGACGGCAGCAACGATCGACAGATCACCTTCAGCCAGGAGAGCGAGAACTCGCCGCGCTGGAGTCCGGACGGCAAGTATCTTTCGTTCACGTCGTCACGTCCCGGCAAAGCGCGCGGCAATCAGGTGTGGCTGCTCGATCGTAACGGCGGCGAAGCGATGCAGCTGACGGAGCTCAAGGGCCGCCTGCAGGGACACGAGTGGTCTCCCGATTCAAAACGTCTGCTGCTGGTCGTCGGCGATCCGGATCCTGAGTCTGACCCTGGACCATCGCCGCAACCCGGCGCCACACCGCGCGTACCCAAGCCGATCGTGATCGATCGTTATCGATTCAAACAGGACGGCGCGGGCTACCTGCTTTCGGGACGCCATACTTACATCTATCTCTACGACGTCGCCAGCAAAAAACTCGAGCGCCTCACGAAGAGCAAGTGGGACGAGGGCTCGCCTGCATGGTCGCCCGACGGCACTCGCATCGCCTTCATGAGCAACCACGGCGACGATCCGGATCGCGAGCCTTCCGCACAGCTCTTCGTCGCGGAGGCCACACCCGGCGCCACTGAGAAAGCATTGACTCCGGAAACGACGCGCGCCAATCGCGGCCGCCCGGAGTGGAGCCCTGATTCGAAATGGATCGCGTTCACTGAAACCGACGAGAAAAAGTACGGCGCCTACAGCATGGACCACCTTGCGCTCGTTCCAGCTGACGGCAGCAGCGCGCCCGTTCGTTTCAAAGCCTCCGAAGAACTCGACCGCGGCGTTTCTTCGCCTCGTTTCACTCCTGACGGCAAAGCAATTCAGTTTCTCGTAACGGACGATCGTTCGGTCTATCCGATGAAAGCGAACCTCGCGGGCGGCGCAGCGCAACGGCTACTGAATCCGCCTGTGGTTTTGGGCAATTGGAACTTCAACGGCGGTCGCACTGTGGCCATTTCCGGCGGCGATACGAAAGCCGGCGAGATTTACGTTTGGGAGGGAAACTCGCTGCGCCAGCTCACACACCAGAACGACGCGCTCTTTGCAGAGCTCGAGTTCGGCGCGACTGAAGAGGTTAATTTCCAGAGTAAAGACGGAACGCAAGTGGGCGGACTGCTCACGTATCCGGTTGGCTATGTGAAAGGCGCCAAGGTGCCGTTGCTGCTTAGAATTCACGGTGGTCCAAACGCGCAGGACCAGCACACGTTCAGTGTCGAGCGACAGTTTTTCGCGGCGAATGGTTACGCCGTGCTGGCGGTGAACTATCGTGGCAGCTCTGGCCGCGGGCAGAAGTTCTCACGTTCGATCTTTGCTGACTGGGGCAACTATGAAGTGCAGGATCTACTCGCGGGCGTCGATCACGTGATCAAGATGGGTGTTGCCGATCCTGATCGACTCGGTGTCGGCGGTTGGAGTTACGGAGGCATACTGACGGACTACCTGATCGCGAGTGACACGCGCTTCAAAGCGGCCACGAGCGGCGCGGGTACGGCGTTTACCGTCGCGTTCTACGGCACGGATCAGTACATCATTCAGTACGATTACGAGATTGGACCACCGTGGAACCCGAAAGCGTGGGAGACGTACGTGAAGATCTCCTACCCGTTCCTGCACGCGGATCGGATTCAAACGCCGACGCTCTTCATGGGCGGCGAGCGCGACTTCAACGTGCCGGTGCAAGGCAGTCAGCAGATGTACCAGGCGCTTCGTAGTCTCGGGATCGATACGCAGTTGATTATCTATCCGAACGAGAACCACGGCATTCAGAGGCCGAGCTATCAGCGCGACCGCATGGAGCGTTATCTCGCGTGGTATGACAAGTACGTGAAGAAAGCTGCGGGACCGTCGAGCACGACAACAGCGAAGTAAATCAGACGACAATCCGTGTCATCCGCGGCTAAAACCAATCACGGATGACACGGATAAAGATTATTCGCGCGGATCTGCTGCAGCAGCGTCCCTAACCGCTGGATGTCGAAAGGCTTCGTCAGATGCGCGAAGAAGCCCTGGTCATTCGCGCGCTGGACATCCTCAGGACGCCCAAAACCAGTCAACGCTACCGCCGGCATATCCTGTTTGCCCGGAATCTGACGGAGCCGGCTGAGGAACTCAAACCCGTCCATCTCGGGCATCGAGATATCCGACAGCACTACATCAAACTCCTTTTCACCCGCCAGCCGCAGCGCCTCGAATCCACTCGTCGCTGCACAAACCGACGCACCCCCAATCTCGAGCAGGTGCCGGACCATCTCCGTCGTGTCTTCGGAATCATCCACGACGAGCACCGACATGCCCTCCAGCGATCCGATTCCGAGAGCCTGCGCGGGGGAAGGATGCGACTTGGAGTTCGCGCTACGTGGCAGCCTGATCGTGAACCTCGCTCCCTTGCCGGTTCCGGCGGAGTACGCGCTCACCGATCCGCCGTGCAACTCAACGAGCTGTTGGACCACGGCAAGACCGATGCCCATGCCCTGCTGCGAACGACTCGTGCCCGGATCGGCCTGTCGAAAGATTTCGAAGATGTGCGGCAGGAACGACGAGTCAATTCCCTGTCCGTTGTCACTTACCGTCAAGACAATCTGATCATTCTCCTCTGCGAGCCGGACGATGATTTGCCCGCCGCGCGGCGTAAACTTCACCGAGTTGTTCAGCAGGTTCCAGATGATTTGCTCGAGCCGGACCGGATCCGCGCTCACAAACAGCGCATCGTCCGGAGCCTCGACTTTGATCTCGACACCTTTTTCAGTCGCTTCCATCCGCACAGTCTCGATCGCATTGATGATCGACGCGACGGGCGCAACAGTCTCGCGATTCAGTTCGAGTTTGCCGCTGCGCAACCGCGACAGGTCAAGCAGATCGCGGATCAGTTTCGACTGGGCCACCGCGTTGCGCTTCACGGCGTCGGCCATGCGATGCAGGTGCGGAGCCGACTTGATCTCCTCCATGCGCAACAGCAACTCCGCATACCCGAGAATCACGTTGAGCGGATTGCGCAACTCGTGCGACATGATCGCCAAAAACTCGTCCTTCAAACGGTTCGCTTCTTCGGCTGTCTGTCTTAATTCGTGCTCGCGCGCCAGCAGGTGTTCGCGCTCTTCCTCGACTCGTTTGCGTTCCAGGTAATCGGCAGTCTGTCGCGCCAGCAAGTCCATGAGTCGCAACTCCTGCTCGCTCGGCCGATGCGCGTTGCTGAAATGCGTTGAGATGATTCCCAGCGCTTTTCCGCCACTGCTGATCAGCGGCACTGACTCGACGGCGAGCACGTCTGCGTGGCGCATTGCGTCCAGCGCCGGCTTACCCGCATAGATCTCACTCTCGTTGACGTTCTCGACGACTACGCGTTGTTTTGAGTGGAGCGCGACTCCACACGCCGAGTCTCCGTTGTTACACGACTCGAATAACTCGACAAACGGCTCCTGAAAACCGCTTTGTGTCACAAGGTTGAGCGCGTCCGAATCCTGGTTGAGCAACTGGATATTGCCCTTGTCTGCTCCGGTTATCTCGATCGCGACGTCGAGTATTTCGCGCAGACAATTCTCGACGTCGTCTCCATCCTTCGCACAGCGAGCGCCGATCTCATTCAAACGCCGCATCGCCTTGAGGTCAGCCGCACTGTGTTCGAGAATGCCGAAGAGTCTTGTTTCGCTGTCGCGCAGTTCTTTCGTGCGCTCGGCAACCTGCTCTTCCAGACCATTCTTGGCCTGGCGTAATTTTTCTTCGAGACGCTTTTGCGCCGATAGATCGGTGATGACGATGCTGATCGAGTTTGTTTGTGGCTGCAGTTTCGCGAAGGAGAGCAGCACCGGCACTTCGCGGCCGTCGCCGGGACTCAGAACATATTCGCGCTTCACAGCCTGCTTGTGTGCCTTTTCCAGATCTTCGAGAAACTGATCGCGCAGGTGAGGCACGATAAAATCGCCGAACGGGACTCCACTCGCCTTGCTTTCAACCAACCCGAGAATACTCGCGAAGTTGCGATTAGCGTAGAGAATGTACGAGTCGGGTGAAACACTCACCGCGCCTTCGTTCATCTCGTCGATCATGAGCCGGTAAGGATAGTCAGCGCTCGTCAGCGTGTAGATCACTTCGCCCTTCGGGCCATCGATCACGAGCGCGTCGACTTCGCCTTGCCGTATTGCCCGCAGCGTGTCTTCTGCTTCGTTAAGACGACGCTGCAAATCGTTTGTGTTTTCACCCTCTGTTGACCTCTGTATTAGTTTACCCATATGCGTTAAGAATTCGGCGCCGCTACTTGATCTTTCAAATCCTGACGCTTGTAAATGTCCAAGCCAACCAAAATCTTCTCTGTATTGGACAGATCCCCGACAAACTTTCTGATCGGCTCGGGCAACTTCTTCACCAATGTTGGGGCCGCGATAATTTGTTCTCTCCGCGCAGCCTCCGGATCGCTGTAAATATCTATCACTTCCAACTCGTACTCGTTGTGCAGGTGCTCTTCGCACAACTTCTTCAAATTATGGACAGCTCTCAAGGATCTGCCGGTCGAACCTGTGACGTAGAGTCGCAGGATGTATTTCGCTCTCCTGAGCGCCGTTCGTTTAAGTGCTTTTTGAAAGTCTTCAGTTACGTCCCCCAATTTCGTTTTCAATGGGCGTTTGCCTTCGGGTACATCATTTTCATTTTTTGGCTTTGCCATTAGCACACACTTTCATACTCAACATACTCAACGAGGTTGAATATCCAGACCAACTAAAACGCGCTCGGTGTTTGAGAGGTCGCCGATGATCTTTCTGATCGGTTGCGGCAACTTACGGACGAGCGTCGGTACAGCAAGAATCTGATCGCCGCGCGCAAGCGTCGGGTTCTCCATCAAATCGATAACTTCTATGTCATACTGTCCTTTCAAATACTCTTCGCAAATGTCGTTCAGGTTCTTGAACGCGGTAACAGATCGCGGTGTTTGTCCTGCTACATAAAGACGGAGGTTCCAGCTACTCAACTCGTCGCTTACTTTCTGCGGCGAATTACCGTTGCTCGTTTTCCGTCGTGATGATTTCTGAGTGGGGCTCGATTTCATCTACCAGCTCCTTTCTGCGCTCTGCGGGCACCGTTTTCTTCGACTTTCGTTGCCTTAGTATCAGCTCTGCGGAGGCGCGCGATCTCGAGTCGCTGGTCGGCCGCTAATCTGAGCCGGTTCTGTTCTTCGTCCAACTCTCTGAGAATCGCGTTACGCTCAGTTTCATATTGGTTTCTTAACGCCTGTAACTTTGCTTCGTAGAGTTCCTGCTTGCGCTGCAGTTCGCGCTCTTTGCGCGCAGTCGCATGCTGGCGCTCAACGTCCGCCGCCTGCTCGCGCGCGATTTGACTCGAACGCGCGGAGCCCATCAACACTCCTTCCGCACCGATGTAAGCGTCGATCAGTTCGATCCCGTTCCTGGTCAACAGGAATTCGCGCACCTGGTTTGAGTGTGCAATGCCGCGGGCCTTGAGAATGTAGAGGCCGCGATTTCGTTCTCCGTTCGACTCGATCGTCTTGACCAGCAACCACGCATCCATCAGCGATGAGACGTCGACTTCCGAGTCTTCCATCGCACTCGATGACGACGTCAGGCTCGTAAACATCCCGGTGATCTGCTTCATTTTGAGGAAATCAATGAGCCGCGTCAGCATCGATTTGGTTTCCATCCGATCGCCAATCGCGAGGAAGTTCGTTATCGGATCGACCACTACAACCGCCGGGTTGAAGGTATCGATGGTTTTATGGATCAGCGCGAGGTGAACTTCCAATCCCCACGACGAAGGTCTCGCGTTCTGAAACTTCAACAGGCCCTTGCGCACGTGCTTTTCGAGATCGATGCCAATTGAACGCATGTTGCGAATGATCTGTTCTTGCGACTCCTCAAACGCAAAGAACAGGGCTCGCTCGCCACGCGTGCAGGCTGCTTCGATGAAATGGGCCGCCAGCGTGCTCTTGCCTGTGCCGGCTGTGCCTGAGACGAGTATGGAACTGCCGCGATAGAAGCCGCGGCCGCTGAGCATCGTGTCGAGCCGCGGGATTCCAGTTGAGACAAACTCGGTAGGCGCCTTGTGCGTTAGCCCGAGAGAAGTGATGGGAAGAACTGAAAAACCTTTCTCGTCAATGAGGAATGGATACTCGTTTGTGCCGTGCGACGTGCCGCGATACTTGACGATCCGCATACGCCGCGTCGAGATCTGGTTCTGTACACGATGATCGAGGAGGATGACGCAGTCAGCCACGTATTCTTCGAGACCGTAGCGCGTGAGTTTGCCGTCGCCGCGCTCACCGGTGATGACCGCCGTGACACCTCTCTCTTTCAACCAGCGGAACAGTCGCCGCAGTTCAGCCCGAACGATCGCCTCGTTAGGCAGCGCTGAAAAGAGTGCTTCCAGCGTATCGAGCACGACGCGGCGGGCGCCGATGGAGTCGATGGCGTGGCCGAGCCTGAGAAAGAGTGCTTCGAGATCATATTCGCCGGTCTCTTCAATTTCGGAGCGCTCGATGAAGACGTAATCGAGTCTTAATTTCTTATCGGCAACCAGCTGGTCCAGATCGAAGCCGAGCGAAGCGACGTTCGTGGCCAGTTCTTCGTCTGACTCTTCGAACGACATGAACACGCCCGGCTCGTTGAAGAGCGTCGCGCCGCGAACCAGAAATTCCATCGCGAAAAGCGTCTTGCCGGCGCCTGCGCTGCCGCAAATAAGCGTGGGCCGGCCTGACGGCAGCCCGCCGCTGGTTATTTCATCAAACCCGGAGATGCCGGTGGGTTCTTTCCGTAAGCCTTTTAGAGGTTTTGCATTACGACGATTTTGTCTCGCCACTAAACACTCCTCCGCGACAACAGGGAATTCAGCTTAAAAAGGGGATTATTCGTACAGAAGGGGACAAAGGGGAGAATATTTATACCATAAATGCGCGATTACAAGGTAGATGTGCCGCAGGATGATGGTGTCTTAAATTGATGATTTCTCTGCGTACTCAGCGTTTCTCAGTGTTCTCTGCGTTAAACTGCAACCCAAACGCAGAGGACCGCAGAGATACGCCGAGAACCGCAGAGACGATTTCAAATTAAGACATCACACGCCGGATCGTGAGCTGATTTGAACTGCTTCTCTGTGCAACCTCCGTGTTCTCTGTGTCTCGGTGGTGGATCAATTTCAAGCAAAACACACCACGGAGACACAGAGAACACAGAGGTTGCACAGAGAAATCTTTGAGCCAGTCAAATGGGTTTTGGAACGTCTCTAAAGGGCAATTCCCCACGGACCGTCGCCCGCCTTTACCGTTCCGATCACCTTGTTCGTGGCCGTATCGACAACGCTGACATCGTTCGACAGGCCGTTGGCCGTGTACAACTTGCGTCCATCCGGCGTGAGCGCGATGCCCCACGGCCGCTGGCCAACCGGGATCAGTGTGATCAACGTTAACTGCTCGCCATCGATCACCGCTACGCTGTTCCCTCGCCCGGTCGCCACGTAAACACGTTTTCCATCCGGCGAAACCGCGATGCCTTTCGGTTTTAGTTGCGTCGCGCCTTCACCACGCGGTAACTGGATCGTCTTGATAACCGAATGGTCCCGGGTGTCGACAACGGAGATGACGTTTCCATTCTCGGCAGTGACGTACGCTCGCATACTATCGGGCGTGAAGACAGCTTCGCGTGGTCGTGCGCCAACCAGAAACTGCTTCACGACGTTTCCGGTCTGTGTGTCGATAACACTGACGCTGCTGCTCGCTTCTGAAGTGATGTAGACCCAACGCCCGTCAGGACTGATCGCCGCGCCTTCGGGTTCCAGCCCGACCGGCATACTCGCAATCACCCGATTTTCTTTCACGTCAGTGATCGACGCCGTACCCGCGTCTTCGTTGGCGATGTACAGTCGTGTCGCATGATTGTCGACGGCGAAGTTTTCAGGGTCAGTGCCCGCTTCGTACTTCGTGATGACGTTGCCCTTCAGATCGAGCTCGGCGATCTTGTCTTCACCCTGCGATTGATTGGTTGGATAACTGATCGCGACCCAGATTCGCGTGCGATCAGGG
>DATNDM010000254.1:0-3893 GCA_035553235.1 Pyrinomonadaceae bacterium
TCGTTTTCGACGAGCCGCAACGCGCCATCACGCCCGGACAAGCGTCCGTTTTCTATCGCGGTGACGAAGTCATCGGCGGCGGCTGGATCGTGAAAAAAGCCAGTTTGACGTCATCCCTGGATCGGGTCAGTACAGGGAGCGATAGCGACCTGGTCAGTGATCAGCATTCTTGATACCCAGATTGACCAGGTCGCCCTGTACTGACCCGATCCAAGTGCGATTCCTACATGAGGAAAAGCCCGTAATTAAACCTTTTCCCGCATCCTTACGTAACAAAATCGAGGATCTAAACAATGTCATCAACACGAAAAGTAGCTTTAATCATTCTCGGAATTCTCGGGGCTGTCGTCCTTGTTTGCGTCATCGGAGTCGTGCTCATCTGGGCCGCGTTCCGCAAGAGCGAACCATCCATTCGCGACAACAGCGTTCTCACCCTCCGCGTCGCCGGCGAATTGCCGGACTACACGCCCGACGATCCGTTGAAAAGATTTTTTGGTGGACCAGACCAATCGCTCACTGGCCTCGTCATGCAGTTCAAGAAAGCGAAAGTCGACAAGCGCATCAAGGCCGTTCTGCTCGACATCAACATGTCAGGCGTGGGCTGGGGCAAGGCGGAAGAGCTTCGCGACGCGATCACGGATTTTCGTTCATCAGGCAAACCCGTCTACGCGTATCTCGAGTTTGGACTGAACAAGGAGTATTACATCGCGACCGCGTGCGACAAGATCATCGTACCGCCGCCGGGCGAGTTGTTCATTAACGGGCTGGCCGCTGACGTGATGTTCTTCCGCGGCTCGCTGGACAAGCTCGGCATCTATCCGGACATTTACCAGATCGGAAAGTACAAGAGCGCGGGCGACATGTTCACGCAGAAGCAGATGACTGAAGCGCACCGCCAGTACATCAACGAGATGCTCGACGATCTTTACGGCCGGTACATAACCACAATCGCGCAAGCTCGTCACCGAACGCCGGATGAAGTGAAGGCCCTCATCGACAACGCTCCCTATAGCGCCGCGAAAGCAAAAGAAGTCGGGCTGATCGACGACGTGTTGTACCAGGACGAGGTCGAGAAACAATTTAAGAAGCTGCTTGGTTACAAGGAAACCGATCAGTTTGTTTCGGTGCGTGGAACTGACTATCGCGACGTCGAGCCGGAATCGCTGGGCCTGAACAAGGGCGAGAAGATCGCGGTGATTTATGCGTCAGGCGAGATCGGTTCCGGCACTTCGCAGAACAGTCCCTCCGGCGAGCAGTCGATCGGATCAGACACGTTGGCGAAGGCGCTGAACGATGCGGCCGCCGATAAGTCGCTGAAGGCGATCGTGTTGCGCGTCGATAGTCCCGGCGGGTCGGGGCTCGCGTCAGACATCATCTGGCACGCAGTCGAAGCAGCGAACCAGAAGAAGCCGGTGGTCGTGTCGATGAGCGACGTGGCGGCGTCGGGCGGTTATTACATCTCGGCGAGTGCGGCGAAGATCATTGCTGAGCCGTCGACGATCACGGGTTCGATCGGCGTCGTGGCGGGCAAGCCGGTGCTGCGTGGTTTTTACGACTGGCTCGGTATCTCGAACGAGTATGTGTTGCGTGGGAAGAACGCGGGCATGTTTCGCGAGACGGAGAAGTTTTCCGATGACGAGCGCGCGAAGTTTGAAGACTGGATCAAAACGACTTACTACCAGGACTTCGTCCCGAAAGTTGCGAAGGGTCGCAACAAAGACGCGCAGTATATCGACTCAGTGGGCCAGGGACGCGTGTGGACCGGCGGGCAGGCGAAGAACAAGGGGCTCGTCGATGAATTTGGCGGACTCGATAAAGCGATCGAAGTTGCGAAACAGCTTGCGAAGATACCGGCAGACAAAGGCGTCGAGCGCGTGATCCTGCCGTATCCGACGACGTTCCTGCAGGAGTTGTTGAATGGCGGTAACGAGAATTCCAACACTGAGATCGCGCAGCAGCGAGCGGTGTTCGCGGCGTTGCCGGAGGATGCGCGCCGCGCGTTTCGCTTCATGCAGATGATGGAAAAGATGAAGAATGGCGACACGATGCTCGTCATGCCGTTCGACATTCGTATCAAGTGAGTTTCATCCGTGAATGAACGCAGATCGGCGTTAATCCGCGTTCATCCGCGGTTATGGATTCGATCAGCATCCATGTACGGCTGGAGAGCTTCAGGCACGATCACGGATCCGTCTTCCTGCTGATAGTTCTCAAGTATCGCTATCCACGTACGACCGATCGCGAGCCCGGAGCCATTGAGCGTATGCACAAACTCCGGCTTCGCTCCGCCGCCACGCCGAAAACGAATCTGCGCGCGCCGCGCCTGAAACGACTCGTAATTCGAACACGACGAAATCTCACGAAACGTATTCTGCGACGGTAACCACACCTCGATGTCGTAAGTCTTCGCCGATCCAAATCCGATATCACCTGTCGACAACGTCATGACACGATAGTGCAATCCGAGCTTTTGCAGGATCGTCTCCGCGTCGCGCGTAAGCGATTCGAGCTCCTCGTAAGAGTTTTCCGGCAACGCGTATTTCACGAGTTCGACTTTCTCAAACTGGTGCTGCCTGATCACGCCGCGCGTGTCGCGCCCGTAGCTGCCGGCTTCCGATCGAAAACAGGGCGTGTACGCCACCCACTTCATCGGCAGTTGCGAGACGTCGAGTATCTCTTCGCGGTGATAGTTGGTGACCGGCACTTCCGCCGTCGGGATCAAATAAAGCTCACGCGGATCTTCGAGCTTGAACAAATCGGCTTCAAACTTGGGCAACTGCCCCGTTCCGAAAAGCGCATTGCGATTGACGATGAACGGCGGCAGTGTTTCGCGATAACCGTGTTCGCGCGTTTGCACGTCGAGCATGAAGTTGATCAACGCGCGTTCGAGCCGCGCGCCCGCGCCGTTCAGGATCGCGAAGCGCGCTGACGCGATCTTCGTTGCGCGTTCGAGATCGAGTATGCCGAGCGCGTTGCCGAGGTCGACGTGGTCCTTCGGTTCAAAGTTAAACTCCGGCTTCGTGCCCCAGCGACGAACTTCAACATTCGCTGACTCGTCGGCGCCGAATGGAACGGACGAGTGTGGAATGTTCGGCAGTGTCGAGAGCAACTCGTGCATACGCGTTTCGTTTTGATCACGCAGTTGATCGAGTTCTGCAATGCGCTCTTTCAAACGACCAACTTCCGCGCGGCGCGCTTCGGCTTCGTCCTTCCTGCCTTCCTTCATCAAAGCGCCAATCTCACGACTCGACGCGTTGCGCTGCGCGTTCAGTTGATCCGATTCCGCGATGGTCCGGCGCCGCTCTGCGTCGGCGCGCGCAAAATCATCGAGCGCGCTGGTGTCAGCGCCGCGCGCATTCAGCGCCTCGCGCACCTTGTCCAAATTTTCTCTGACGTAATTAAGATCCAGCATAGTCGGCATTGTAGCCACGGATTAACACGGATGACACGGATAATTTTTCTGATCCGTGTTATCGGGGTTTATCCGTGGCTTATGACTCTTTGTAGCTGAGTTCGAAACGGCACTTCGGGCGTCCGGAGCGGTCGCACTTTTCTTCGACTGGGACTTTCACGATTTCGGCGACCAGCGCCTCAGCCAAGCGACAGACTTCCGGATGAACCGATACGGCCGCCGCGAGGGGACAACTGTTACTCGCGATCACGGTCTTATCACCGTGATGCTCGACTTCGGCCGCTCCACCAATCGCCTCTAAAACTTTCAACGCAGTCTGCACGCGACTCTCGAGGCTCGCAGGATTTTCCGGCGGCGAATTGGCCGCGAGCGCGCGCCCGACTTCACGCAGCACTGCCTCGATCTCCGCCGGCTCCAGCCGCGTCTTGAGCACAGTGATCAGTTGATTCAATAGCGCGTCGTAAGCTTTCGGAAAAAGCTT
>DATNDM010000255.1:0-2148 GCA_035553235.1 Pyrinomonadaceae bacterium
GTGACGCTCAGACGTCTACGCGATACATCTGTTTACGATCGACTCGAAGCAGCGAGTAAAAAGTTGTGTACAGGATTGTCAGACGCAGCCTCAGAAGCGGGCGTCAAGACCGTAACAAACCGCGTCGGCTCGATGTGGACCAGTTTCTTTACTGACGAGCCGGTGGTCGATTGGGAGACCGCGAACAAATCTGACCGGCAACGTTATGCGAAGTTTTTTCACGCGATGCTGGACGAAGGTGTTTATCTCGCGCCGTCACAGTTCGAAGCGGGCTTTGTGAGTCTCGCGCATACAGAACAAATAATCGAACGCACGGTTGCGGCAGCGCGAAAAGCTTTCACAGAAATCAGGACCGATTGACCCCGATGGCGAGCAACTTATCATTCAGCTTCAATACGACTTTGTTCTTTAGCAACGTGTCGATTGCGGGCTGCAAATCCTCGCCGGGTAACTGCGACTCCAGCATCGCCATCGTCTGAGCGGAATCACACCCGCGATAAATCTTTGCCGCCAATCCGTCGATGGTCCAACTCCGCTGTACGGCGCCTGGCCGCGTATCGAAAACTCGCAGGCAATCACCGTCATCGTGAACCTGAAGCATCGGTCTCGAGCTGCGCCACAACTGGTTCCACCACACCACCACTTGCTGCAACCGATGTTGGCCGGGGTCATCCGATAAACCACGATGCATGTGTTGCGGGCGCTTGCTGTCTTCGAACGAATACGCCAGCCGCCGCAACGATTCCTGCGCGAGCGGATAGACGTAAGGATAGGCACGACTCGGTTCGAGCGTGAGATCGAAATCCTGCGGGCGCATTTGATACGGACTGAATCGATCGTAACGGACTCTGGCCACTCCGGTCGGCGGCTGAAGATGAAAGATCGCGGGCAGCCACTCCGCCATGTTCGCATACCAACTGTCTGATTCTCCGGGAATCCCGCAGAGCAGGTTCCACGACACATCAATGCCGAGCTCGCAGCACCATTTCAGGAGCTGCACGTTAATCGTCGTCGAATTTCCCTTCTCCAGTAACTTCAGAGCTCGGTCGTCCAGGCTCTCGATGCCGGGCTGAATCCAATAGACTCCCGCCTGGGCCAGCAGCTCGACCTGCTCGCGTTTGAGATTGGCTTTGGTCTCATAGAAGAGTGAGTACTTCTCCTCCACGGCCGCGAGCTTAGGCAGCACCGTCTTGAAGAACGACATGTCGAGGATGTTGTCGACGAATTGAATGTTTCCGATGCCATATATTCGCTTCAGTTCGGACAGTTCCTCGAGTACGCGTTCCGCCGATTTCAGCCGGTACTTCATGCCCACGCCGTTCAGGCCACAGAAAGTGCAGTGAAACTTCTCGCCCCACCAACAGCCGCGCGAACTCTCGGCCAACAGCCCCGGCGTGATCAGGTTTGTGAGCGTCGAAGCATTGAGGGTCTGAAAGTAGTGGTGATAATCAGGGAGCGGCAACGAATCCATGTCATGAATCAGTGAGCGCGGCGGCTGCACCGTTGGCTGAGAAAGGACACGAAGCGGGTTCTGCAACTGCCGCTGCGAGACTGCGCCGTCGGGCAGCGAATCGGCAGTGCGTCCTTGTTCGAGCAACACTCTGCACAGATCCGGAAAAAGAGCGTCTGCTTCACCCGAGACGATGCAGTCGATCCATGGAAAGGACCGCAGCGTCTCTACACCCATCTCGCCCTCGCAGTTTGCGCCGCCCATTATCAAGACAGTGTCCGGACTCAACTCACGAATTCGCTTGAGCAAGGCGAGCGAGGCGCAATGTTGTTGAAATACGGAACTACAACCAACGATGCGCGGATTCTTCGCAACGATGACGTCAGCGAGGCGATCCACGTAGGCGACACACTGTCGCCGCACCCAGCGCATCAGATCTTTTCGCGCTTCAAGCTCGGCAGGAAAGCCGGCACACCGCACTTCAAGCACGAGATTGAGATACTCCTCGTCCTGCGCTTCGGCGGTGGGAAACAAATAGCTCGCAAAGCACCATTCACCAAGCAAGTGATCGGTCGGCGCCGATTGCATCGCCTGGTAAGCGACCAGTCCGATCCGCTCGGCTAACCCGAAGTTGCCGTAGACGACTTCGCTTTGAATATCGGTATTTGCTAGTGATGCCTGCAAAAGGCCCAACGCTA
>DATNDM010000256.1:0-5218 GCA_035553235.1 Pyrinomonadaceae bacterium
GTAGAGGTCGGGAATGAAGAGCGGGTCGTAGCCAAAGCCGCCGGCGCCGCGCGGCGCCCACGCGATTGTGCCTTCGCACATACCTTCGGAGACATTCAACACTGAGCCGTCGGGGTTAGCGACGGCAACCACTGCGACGAAGCGGGCGCGGCGGTTCGCCTCTCCAGTTTTAGCGAGTTCAGATAGAAGCAACGCGCGTCGCTCGGCGTCGGAGGCGTTCGCGCCGGCGTAGCGTGCGGAGAACACACCCGGGGCACCGCCAAGCGCCGCGACTTCCAATCCCGAATCGTCAGCGAGTGCGCATAGGCCCGTTGCGGAAGCGTAGAACTGAGCCTTCGCGATCGCGTTCTCTGCAAACGTGACGAAGTTTTCCTCAGCTTCGCCGACGTCAGGAAACTCTTCAAGCGAAGAGAAGGACCAACCCGAGTCCGCAAGTATGCTCGTGATCTCGATCAGTTTGCCGGGATTGCGAGTGCCGAGTAACAGAGAACGCATAACTAGCGGTTGCCGTCCGGCTGAAGCAGCCCAACGAAGGTGCTGAATTGTCCGAACGCGGAGCGCGTCGTGCGCTCAATGCCGAAGGCGTTCAAGCGCGTCTCGGTCGAAGCAAAGCCTGCTCGTCGCAGAGTCTCCTGAAGCTTCGCCACTTCATCGCTCGACAGCCGGCGTCCCTGAAGTTTCAAGAGCGTCGAGATGAAGTTGTTGAGCCGGGCTTCGTCGTTTGTATACGTGACGATCGGCGCCGAGCTCTGTTGCGCCGACTGCTGCAGGTCTTTCTTATCGCCGGCAGCATTTTGTCGTAGCGCTGCGAGGCTCGCGCGCATGTTCTCGGTCTTACCTAACAGAACATAACCATCGGCAAAAACAGCCGCGAACTCTTTCGCCGGATCCGGATTCGAGGCAAGCCCAGCAAGGATCTGACCTTTACTGCCGTTGAAAACTTCCTGGGCCAACAATCGCTTGAGCTTCTCCTCGTCACTCACACGCGCGACGAGTATCGACCCCTCCGCGCCTGGCGACGCCTTCAACGTCAGCAACGGCGGACTGAGTGCCGGCAACACTTCCTTCGGATTCTCAATTCCGTAAACCGACAGACTCGATCGCAACAACTGCCCAAACAGCACCGCGGGCAAAGCATCCAGTTTGAATGAGACTGCGGTGTCGAGCGAATTCCACGCGACGGCCGGCGCCTTGTTGCGATAGATAGTCAGCGACTGAAAACCCTCAGGCACGAGTTTCCAGAAGCTCGCGTCTCGTTCCGCTGTTTCAAACGCCGGTTGCAAACGCGAAACAACGCCCGGCTCGAGCGAAAAGAGAAATCGATCTTCAATGCCTTGCGGTGAAGGGTTAGCCGTCCACGCCACCCCGCGCAAAACTTTTCCCGCACTCACTGCCAGCAACTGCTGTAGCTGCTGATCGCCAGGCGCCTGGCCCATCAGCAAAGGCGCGGCCCAAGAGAAAAGCTTCGCCGAATTCGCGGGCGAGATGTAACCGAAACCGAGCGTCTTGTCCGACGCCAAACTCGATCGAACTTTCAACATCTCACTGTCAGTGTGAATGCTCGGGCGCACACCACGGCGCACTTCCAAACAAGTGCGCACTGCATTGTCAGAATTGCCAATCACGACGACCGTGCCGTCGACAGCTCCCACGATCTTGTGTTCGCCACCTCCGACTGAACAATCGATGTAATCAGCGTCGGCGCTACGTTCGCTACACATCGACGCGCCGTACGCGAAGTTTGCGAGGTGCTTCACGGCTTCGACAGCAGCGGGTTTCGTGCGCCAATGTGACGTGTGCGTCTCGGCGATGATGGCGACTTCCGGACGTACTTTCAGCGTGTCGTTTTCTTCTGAGGTGTTCAGGCCGACAACGACAAGCGCGAGCTGTGCACGCGCGAAAAGCACGCCGGGCAACGGGCCAACGCCCGCTCGTGCGACGGCATTCATGAAGCGGTTCTGAGTCGCGGGCTTACTCTGCGTGATCGGCTCGGCCGCGTGCCAGGCCTCGCTGTCTTGAATCGCGTGGGCCACTGCGGCGAGGTTGTTGAACTCGACGTAGACGAGGGAATCGGCAGGCGCATAGTCGGCCATGTCGACCGCGCGCGGAACACTCCACCACAGCCAGATTGCGACGCCGAGGATCAGCAAAACGACCAGAACGAGCAGGGGACGCCAAACCTTCATGGCTGCGAATCGTGCCACAAAAAACCATAAAATGCACAAATGCTTTTTGTGCCTTTTTGTGGCTTGTGTTAAGTTTGCGCGCTTGGTGCGTACAGCTATGACCTATCGCGACTTGTCTGCACAGGCCCTGGCAGAACAGGACTTCGACGCTTTTCTGAACGAGTTACATAAGTCTCTAACGGACGGACGAAAAGATCCGAACGAAGTCGTGCGCGACGTTCTGTTTGAAATCTACTACGGCGCTGCGCAACCCGACCGCGAAGAACTCAGTCTCGGCGCGCGCGCGGCTTATCACACCTTCGATCCGCGCAACATCGCGACCGAACCCGAATACTATGCCGACATCGACCACAAACTTTACGCCGCACGCAAGCCGATGATCTGGCTCTGGCAGATGTTTGATCGTTCGCCACTCGGACAAAACGCACTGCTCGGAATCCGGTTCCGCCGCATGCTCGCGCCAATGATCTTCCGCACTGTGGGCGACAACTTCAAGTGCTGGCACTTTGTTGAGTGGTCGTTTGGTTACAACCTCTCGATCGGGAACAACGTGGTCGTCCACCGCTACGTGTTGCTCGACGATCGCGGCGGCATCGACATCGGCGACAACGTCTCAATATCAGACTACGCCAACATCTATTCCCACAATCACGACATCTACAACATTCACAACGTCGAGACCCCGCGGACAAAGATCGGAAACGGCGTTCGGATCACCTATCACGCGACCGTTCTCGCCGGCGCGCAGGTCGGCGATAACGCGATGGTCGGCACGAGCGCGGTCGTCACGCGCAACGTCGAGCCGCATCACATCGTGGTCGGCATTCCCGCCAAGACAGTTAAGGTTAAGGATCGTTAGCACGGCTTTGTACGAAGAGTCGTTTTCGGACTTCTTCTCTGTGCAACCTCTGTGTTCTCTGTGCCTCTGTGGTGTGTTTTGCTCGGATTGATCCACCACAAAGACACAGAGAACACAGAGGTTGCACAGAGAAGCGGGCCATCGTGACCGGGTCCAACAAACAATCCTGACTTGTTCTATTTTGCAGCCCTACAAAACTGGAACGTCGCCCAGTTTCTTCCAAAAACCACCCTTCCGATGGACCGAGACGTCACTTAAAAGAAGTAATAATTACAGTTAAACGATGAAAAATATAGATTGACACTTTTTGGGCCATTAAGGTACTCTCACAAAGGTTGACGGCAACACGGCCGTCTGCCGGGTGCCCACCTGGTTCAACAGCGGTTCAGTCCCGCGAAAACTTTGGAGCACGAGAAAGGCACACTCCGCGTGAGCGGAGGTCGCAAAGCCTACGGAAGTTGGTAAGCCAACTTGGCTGGGTTTCCGAATGAGCTTCATTCCTACCGCAGAATTTCTCCAGCAGTTCTCTGTTGACGCCCGCCGGGTTCCTGCCGTTTCGCCCAGTGTCATGTCAAACCATCCTTCAGACAAACGGACGGCTACCTTGAAACCAAACACTGAATCTCTGACCTCCAAAATGCTGAGACGACAGCTGCCACGAGCGCGCAAAGCGCGGGTCCGACTACGCCAGCAAAACAGATTGCGGATCGCTGTTGTGAGGACTAACTAACATGTTCAAAAAAGCCACTGGAAAAAAGAACCTCGTTGGTCTCGACATCGGCTCGAGTGCCGTGAAGGCGGTTGAGCTCGCGAAGAAAGGTCCAGGCCTGCAGCTTCTCAATCTTGGTTTCGAAAACCTTCAGACCGACACGATTGTCGATGGTCAGATCATGGAGCTCAACAACGTCTCCAACGTGATCTCACACATCTTCGCCGAGCACCAGATTCGCACGACGCGCGTTGCTGCCGGCGTCAGTGGTCATTCCGTGATCGTGAAGAACATCGTGCTGCCGCACATGAGCGACGAGGAGTTACAGGAGTCGTTCAGTTGGCACGCTGAAGAGCACATTCCGTTCGACATCGCTGATGTGAACCTCGACTACGAGTTGACCAGCAAGTCTTCAGAGTCGCTGCACGTGCTCATGGCCGCATGCAAGAGCGACAAGATCAACAACGTGAAGCAGGCGATCCAACTTGCCGGCAAGCAGCCGGTGATCATCGACGTCGATGCATTCGCACTGCAGAACTGTTACGAACTCAACTACCAGCCACGAACCGGCGAGATCGTTGCGCTACTCAACATCGGCGCCGCGACGATGAATATTAACATCCTCAACGGTACGCGTTCGGTCTTCGCGCGTGACGCTTCAGTGGGCGGCAGCCAGTACACGAGCTTGTTGCAGAAAGAGCTTGGTATCAGTTTTGAACAGGCCGAGTCAGTGAAGCGCGGCATGGCGATGCCCGACGGCGTGGAACCGAAACCGATTCAACCGATCATCGAGACTGTTTCCGACATCCTCGCGCTGGAAGTGAAGAAGACTTTTGATTTCTATCGCGCCACCGCGCAAGAGAGTGATGCCGGGATTCAGAAAATCCTGCTCGCCGGCGGCGGATCGAAACTGCCCGGTCTGCCGACGTTCCTGGCCGGACGTTTTGAGATTCCGGTCGAGGTGTTCGATCCGTTCCGGCAGATTGAAGTTGATGCGACGAAGTTTGATCCGGACTACATGCGCGAAATCGTGCCGGAGATGGCTGTTGCGGTCGGGCTCGCGCTGAGAGGAGTAGAGGCATGATCAGAGTAAACCTGCTCGAGTCAGTAACGGATCGGCCACAGGGCGTTGCGGCGGTTGAAGAAAAAGTCGCGAGCCGAGCAGTGCAGACGTTGTTACTCGCGCTCACCGTATTTGGTCTGACGCTGGTCGCGATGGGTTACGACTACGTCAGCTCAAACATGGCGCGCACCGCGGCACAGAGAGATCTCGAGAACGAAAAACGCATCAACCAGCAGATGCTTGCGACTCAGAAAGAACAGATGGAGCTGGAGAAGAAGTCGAAGGAAGTTCAGGCTCGCATCGATGCGATCAAGAAGTTGCGTGAATCACAGCAGGGCCCAAGCGCGGTGTTGCAGGAAATCAAAGCGCGCTTCGACGCGGTGCCCGGTCTTTACCTCGTC
>DATNDM010000257.1:0-5620 GCA_035553235.1 Pyrinomonadaceae bacterium
CCTCTGACATCGAACTCATGATCATCGGCATTTCAGGCGGAACGGGCTCGGGCAAGACCACTGTCGCCAATCGCATCCTCGAATCAGTCAGCGCCAGCGAAGTAGTTTTCATCCAGCAGGATTCTTACTACCGCAATCTCAACGATCTGCCACTCGACTTTCGCGGCATTGCGAACTTCGATCATCCCGATGCCCTCGATAACGAACTGCTGATCAATCATCTGCGTCGACTCAAGTCCGGCGAATCGATCGAGTTGCCGCTTTACGACTTCAAAACCAACTCGCGTCTCAACGAGACGCGCACAGTCGAACCGAAACCGATTGTCATCCTCGAAGGAATTCTGATCTTTGCTGAGCCGCGTTTGCTCGAGCAGATGGACATCAAGGTTTTTGTCGACACGCCCGACGACATTCGTTTCATTCGCCGCTTGCGGCGGGATCTTGCCGAGCGCGGGCGCACGCTCGATTCTGTTATCGAACAATACATCGGGACGGTTCGGCCCATGCACATGCAGTTTGTCGAGCCGTCGAAGCGTCATGCGGACGTCATCATTCCTGAAGGTGGTCATAATCTCGTTAGTATCGATCTGTTGAGCGGAAAAATTCGCGAGAGGCTGGCCAGTGCTTTATCAACTGTTGGAGGTCAACTTTGAGCGAAGATATCGAGTCGCTGATTGAAACGGCGAAGCGCGCCCGCGAGCAGGCAGTGGCGCCGTTTTCGAATTTCCAGGTGGGCGCGGCGGTGAAGACGGCGGATGGCAGGGTTTACACGGGCTGCAACGTCGAGAGTGCGAGTTATGGTTTGACCGTGTGCGCCGAACGCGTCGCGATCTGGAAGGCGTTGTCTGAAGGTGAACGACAGTTTACGGAGATGGCGGTCGTGGCAGACACCGAGACTTTGACGCCGCCGTGTGGAACCTGTCGTCAGATCATCTGGGAGTTTGCGCGCGGCGCGCGAATCGTGTTTGCGAACCTCGAAGGGAAGAGCGAGGAGTTTCACATTGCTGACTTGTTGCCGCGTGCCTTCGATGCCCGCTTTTTGAAAAACAAATGAATCCGTATCAATCCGCGTTAATCTGCGTTTCAGTTTTAATGATCATGTTCGCAAATGCCACCGCACAAAGTCGCCGGCAGTCAGTTGATTTGCTCGTACTCGGTGGCACGGTCGTGACGATGGACCAAACGCGCCGAGTGATCGACGATGCGGGCATTGCCGTGTCGCAAGGGCGTATCGTTGCGATTGGACCACGCGCTGATATCGAGGCGCGCTACACGTCGCGGCAGAAAGTCGCGGCTACGGGTAAAGTTATTACGCCTGGCCTCATCAACGGTCACACGCACGTGCCGATGGTGCTGTTTCGTGGTCTCGCGGATGATCTCGATCTGCAGGAGTGGTTGACGAAGTACATCTTTCCCGCTGAGGCGAAGAACGTCACGGAAGAGTTTGTGCGTGTCGGGGCTCGTCTTGGTCTGGCGGAGATGATTCGCGGTGGCACGACGACTTACTGCGACATGTATTACTTCGAAGACGCCATCGCGGATGAGACTGCGAAGGCCGGCGTTCGTGGTGTGCTCGGCGAAACCATCATCGACTTTCCCGTCGCTGACAACAAGACGAACGCGGAAGGCATGGCTTACGTCGAGAAGTTCGTCACGCGCTGGAAAGGACACGAGCTGATCATTCCGGCGATCGCGCCGCACGCTCCGTACACGGTTTCCGAAGAGCATCTCAAAGCCGCGCGCGCATTTTCCGATCGTACGGGCTCGCCGATCGTGACTCACATTTCCGAGACGAAGCGCGAAGTTGACGACAGTGTGAAAGCGAAAGGCGCGAGTCCGGTTGCTTATCTGGAACGTATCGGTTTCTTGAATGATCACGTCATCGCCGCGCACATGGTGTGGCCGCAGGGAAGTGACATCGCGATCCTGAAGCGTCGCGGCGTGGGTGTGATTCACAATCCGCAGTCGAACATGAAGCTCGCGTCGGGTGTTGCTCCCGTTCCGCGCATGTTGACGGAGCACCTTTTTCTTGGTTTAGGGACGGACGGCGCGGCATCGAACAACGACCTGAACATGTGGGAAGAGATGGATACGGTCGCGAAGTTGCACAAAGTGTTCACTGGCGATCCGAAGGTGATCTCGGCGCAGGAAGCCTTCGAACTGGCGACCATCCGCGGCGCCCAGGCGCTGCACCTCGAAAAAGAGATCGGCTCATTAGAAGCTGGCAAGCGTGCGGATCTGCTGGTAATCGATCGCGATACCCTCAACCAAATCCCGCTTTACAACGTCTACTCCGATCTCGTCTACGCGACGAAAGCCGCCGACGTGGAAACCGTCATCATCAACGGCCGAGTGGTGATGCGCAACCGTCGTCTCTTGACTCTCAACGAAGCCGCCATAAAGAACGACGCCCGCGCCTTCCGCGACAAGATCATCAAGAGCTTGGCTGCTCCAACATCTCCCAAATGAATCATCCGAGTAGCTCATCAAATCCCTCAGCACGACCATCTCCCCATAGTCTTTAGCCACAAAGAAGCACAAAAAGCACAAAAAGGCTCTTCTGCTTTTGTGCGTCTTTGTGGCTAAAAATCGGCTAAAAACTTCTCGACGGCTTGGCGGAACGAATTCGCATCGATTGCTGGGTATTTATAAAGTTGATCCTCGATACGTGAGAAGTATTCCAGCAATCGAGAAGGTTCCACGAGGCCGGCGTCGATTATTTGCCGAACGTCGAGCAGATCGATGCTGTGGCCGCGCTCGATTTTCGCCAGTGCCTGGGCGTAAAAGTCGTAGTGGAAGAAATCGATACCGCCTTCGCGGGCTATGAAATCGCTGCGCTCTTCCCATCCGGGGAGTGGCGGAATGAAGTCGTCGGGTGAAGCAAGTTCGACGTTTACCTTGAGGCGCTCTTTGAGATCGGGTAGTGCTTTGAGGATTTCATTGACTTCCGGAACTAATTTCAAATCGATGTCGATCGTGCTTTCTCGCCAACCGAGCAGTACGGCACTCACGCCGCCTACAAAGTAGATGCGAGCATTAGTTCTGCCTGCGCGCCCAAGCGCTTTCATAAACCGCTCGATTGATTCGACGCTTACTTTCTCACGCATGCCATTGCTCGTTCGAAGCTCACCAGGCGTCGGATTAAAGCGTTGTATTTGGAGTGGGCTGAATCAGGCTCAGCGTCAGCCAAGAGATCGTAGAGGCGATGCTCGGGGTTTGAGGGAAGGTTTTCGGGAAGCTCAAGACCAAGACTCCGAAGCCTCGGCGCGCCAATCGCCACCAGGAGCGCTGGGATTGTTTGCCGTTGATGCAGCAGATCTTCAACGCCCGTCTCAATCAAATCATTTCCCGGTAGCGAATCCATGGGCGCATTCTATCACTCGGTCAACGCAGATTGCGGCCCCTCTTGCCTCATTCGCCCTCTTACGGCCATAATGGCGTCGTCAAATTGATACCAACTCTAAGCGAGCATAGGCTCGCTTTCTTATTTCAGGAGTCAGCCATTTGAGGTCTTTTGCCTATTTTCGCCCCTATACCCATGGTTTCCTCCCGATAGCTCTCATTCTAATTACAGCCGCTTTCGCGGTCGGTCAGTCGACCGGGTCGGCTGAAGACGCATCAGCCAATACGATTTCATCTCGAATCGAACGCGCGCGTGCGCTCGCCGCCGTGCATCAGCTCCAGGCCGCGGCGACCGAACTCGAAAATATTCGCGCCACCGCAAACGACGTAACGCTGCGCAACGTTACGACGCTGATGTTGCTCGGGATTTATCTGGAAGAAGGAAACTACGGCCGGTCACAGTCGTTGCTCGAAGAGGCATTTCAACAGCGCGCGGCGCAAAAAGACGAGTCCATTCGCACTTACTTCGCAGTCGCCGGCCAGACAGTTAACGGCCTGCGCGCGCATGTCGCCCGTTACCGCAGTTACGGTATAAACCCCAGCGACGCGAACCTTCCGGCTGAGGCAAACGCCGATCTCGATCGAGTGCGTGCGCTGCTCGAACGCATAATCGCCCAGGCGAAAGAGATCTCAACGGAACAAGGTCGCTCGTACGACGCGCTCGCCTTGCAGGAAGACGTGCTCGGCACTCGCTTGTCACTCGCGCGAAACGACGAAGATCACGCGAAGTGGCAGACGGAGTACCTGATGGCGCGCGAGAAAATGGCGTCGTCGCAGATTCAGGTGGCATCGCTCGGTCGCTCGCCCGCGCTTGATGCCGTTACTAACCGCATTCCGAATCCATTCGCTACGAAACCCGCCACACCGGCCGCGAATTCTGACGCGCCTCCAGTTGACGCAGCACCCGTAACCGCAGCCGCGACGCCCGGCTCGGAACCGCAGTTGATCAGCACGGGCTCGCTCAGTGGCCGCGAAACGAAGCGCGTTACGCCGTTTTACCCGCCGCAAGCGAAGACTCATAACGTGACCGGAACCGTCAGGGTGTTTGCGATCATCGATGAAAACGGAAAGATTTGGGTGACTAACTCGGAAGGTCCGACGCTGCTCCGCAAAGCCGCTGAGGACGCCGCCCGCGGCTGGACGTTCCCGCCTTCGATGGTTAACAACAAACCAGTTCGCCTCGCTGGCTACATCGATTTCGACTTCAAACTGTGAACGCGGATTTTCGCTGATAAAACGCGGATCAGCGTTCATCCGCGAAGATCCGCGGTCAAATCTTGACTAAAAAGTAAGGTTTAGGTAAGCTGCGTTCGGATAACGATTTAACGTCGTATGAAGATCTCAGCTCAAGAGGAATATGGCCTGCGCTGCTTGTTGCAGTTAGCCCGTGCGGAGACGATGGGCGAGTCGTTGACTCTGCCGCAGCTTGCCCGCCTCGAGGGCATTTCCACCGCGAACGCCGGCAAGCTGATGTGGATTTTGGTCAAAGCCGGCCTCGTGCAGTCGACCCGCGGTATCAAGGGTGGCTACACGCTTGCACGACCAGCCTCCGAGATCCGGCTAAACCAAGTGATACGCGTGCTCGAAGGCGAACCCGCCGAGTCGCACTGCAAGAGCTACGCCGGTGTCCTCGATGCGTGCGTGCACACCGGCGACTGCGGCATTCGCCCGGTCATCGTCGAGTTGCATCAGATCGTCGACAACGCACTGGCTGACATCACGCTGTCGCAGTTGCTCGGCACCGAGAAGAACGTCGACGCGGCGCTGCACCACATTCAAGTCACCAGGCAGAAAGATAGTCGAGTTTAGTGATGAGTACAGCAGAACTTTTAGCCAAACAAGAATACAAATACGGCTTCGTCACCGACATCGAGTCGGACATGATTCCGCGCGGCTTGAACGAAGACACGATCCGTCTGATCGTCGAGAAGAAGAACGAGCCGGAGTGGATGCTCGAGTTTCGTCTCAAGGCTTTTCGTAACTGGCTGACGATGACGGAGCCGAAGCACTGGCCCAACCTCAAGTACCCGAAGATCGATTACCAGGACGTCATTTATTACAGCGCGCCGAAACAGACACCGACGAAGAAGAGCCTGGATGAAGTCGATCCGGAGTTGCTGCGCACGTTTGAGAAGCTCGGCATTCCGCTGACCGAACAGAAGCAGCTCGCGGGCGTCGCGGTCGATGCGGTGTTCGACTCAGTGTCGGTGGCGACGAC
>DATNDM010000258.1:0-3775 GCA_035553235.1 Pyrinomonadaceae bacterium
CGAATGCTTTTAGCTGATTGTTGGCGAGTAGTTGCAGCAGCAGCTGGGAGATCAAACTGCGCTTCAACGGCAACTCGTCGCGATCGATCGGAATGCGTGGCGGAAGATTGTGACCGTCTTCGTCGACGGCGGAGTAGAGCACGCGCCGCACGAGTCCGCGAAAGAGGTAGATCGGAAGCTCGCCCCACACTCCGCGCGTGCGCTGGCCGTCGAGCAGTTGTTGCGTGACTCGTTCGAGTAGCGGGTAAGACGCGGCGAGATAGATGAACGCGTCGCTTTGATTGTTGGCCAGGAATTTAGCGCAACGCTCGATGAGTAGCGTTCGGTTGTCGTTGAGCAGCGGGCCTAACCAGATCTCGTTCACAAAACCTTTTATCCGCAGATTACACAGATTACACAGACCAGAAAACATCTGTGTTATCTGCGTAATCTGTGGACCCTATCTTTGAGCTTTGGCGCTTTTTGCTTTCAACAGGGGCATGTCTACTTCGGGGAACAGGCCGCCGTCGTCTCGGCTCAGCGATCGGGCTGCCTTGTCGACCGGCTCGAGTGTTTCGATTTCTTCACCGGCAATCGCGCCGCGCTCTTTGAATCGCCGCGCCGTCACGAGCACGCGCGATTCGAGCGAGCGCACGCCTTTGTTGTAGGCGTCGAGCGCGCGGTCGAGGTTTCTGCCGATGTCGTCGAAATGATTCGTGAACACGCGCAGGCGATCGTAAAGCGTTTTCGCCAGGTCACTCACTTCCTGCGCGTTGTCCGCCATCTGTTCCTGACGCCAACCGTACGACACAGCCTTCAGCAATGCAATCAGCGTCGTCGGCGTCGCGATGATCACGCCCTGCGCGACGCCGTCTTCGATCAGCTTCGGATCATTTTCGAGCGCCGCACTGTAAAACGTTTCGCCGGGCAGAAACAAGAGGACAAACTCCGGCGTGGGCTGTACTGTCTCCCAGTAAGACTTGCGGCTGAGCGACTGGACGTGAGTTCTCACGAGGCGCGCGTGATCTTTCAATCTCGCCGCGCGCACTTCGTCGTCAGTTGTCGAGACCGATTCGTAGAACGCGTCGAATGGCACTTTCGAGTCGACGACGATCGTGCGATTGCCGGGCAGCTTCACGATCAGGTCGGGACGAATGCGACTTTCTTCGGTCGCAACTGTTTCCTGTTCGACGAAGTCGCAGTATTCGAGCATGCCCGCGAGCTCGACTACGCGGCGCAACTGAATCTCGCCCCAGCGGCCGCGCACGTGCGGCACACGCAAAGCTTTCACGAGATTTCCTGTTTCCGATTGGAGCTGCGTCTGCGACTGCGCGAGCGCTTTCACTTGCTCGCGCAATTCCGAGTATGCGCCGACGCGATTCTTTTCGAGTTCGCCGATCTTGCCGTCGACTTTTTCGAGTGACTCTTTCAGCGGTTTGATCAGATCGCCGATCGCGCTCTGGCGTCGCTCGAGCTCGCCTTTCGCGTTTTGCTGAAACGCTTCGAGGTTCTGTTTCGCGAGATCGAGAAACGATTGGTTGTTGTTGCGCAGCGCATCGGCTGAGAGTGCTTTGAAGGCGTCGGCGAGCTTGGTTTCGGCGTCGTTGAGGAGCGTGAGTTTTTCCTGGTTCGCGTTGCGTTCTGCTTCGAGTCGCGTTTGCAACACGGCGCGCTCTGTTTCGCCATGCGTGCGGCCGCGGTCAAATTCGTATTTCAGTTTTGTCCGTGTGATCAGCCAAACGGAAAAGGCGCCGATACTGAGGCCGAGCGCCAGCATCGACAAGGGGAAGACGATTTCCATGGACGGGTACTATAGCACTCACGCGGCCTCGTATCCATCATCTTGTTCATGAGAGTGGCAGCAACCCCAATACCTTGTTTCACGCAAAGACGCAAAGAAGCAAAGGACGCGTGAAATTACCTTCCGAAGCTTGCGACCATGCGCTCGTAGATCTTGCGCGTGACGCGGACGTCGTTGAGGTTGTATTCGCGGATGAGATCGAGTTTGCCCGCCTGGTATAGATCAAAGACTTTGCTGCCTTCGACGTCCGCGGTCTTGCTCGACTCAATGCCGAGCGCCCACGCAACATCGTCGAGACTGACGTGCCGTTTCGCCCCGAGCCACCAGCGATGCATCGTGTCGAAAACGCCGCGCACGTTGTACTCCCCAAGGTTGACGAACGGTCGTGCCTTCAGCGAATGCGCGAGACAGCGTTGAAAAATAAATGGCAGGTCGAAGCCGATGATGTTGTGTCCGACGAGCTCGTCGCAATCAGGATCGAAGTCCTTCATCACGTTTAGAAAATCCTGCAGCGCTTTCTTCTCGTCCTCTTCATAGCCGTACTTGTCGATCCCAAACACATACTCGCGCTCTTCCGGACCGAGATCGGGAAACTCGAGACCCGGAATCGATCCCGCGTGCAGAGCGATCGAGAGCACGCGTCCCGACGTGGCATTCAACGCGCCGAGTGCGTAGCAGCGCTCTTCTTCGGCGGCGATGTCTTCGAGGTAGCGTTGTTGCTGCTCGACACGCATGTTGCCGAGTCGCATCGAGCGTTCGAGCTGTGGACCGACGCGTTCGCGAAAGTCAGCGAGCGTGAGTGTTTCGATGTCGAAAGTGTAAGCGCGTGGGAGTTGCGGATCCGCTTTCTGATGTTCGCGGTATTGTTCGAGCGTGATCGGACGATATTCAGCGACGACGAATTGCGAGCGATCCTGAAAGGTTTCGAGTTTGCCGGTGACGCCCCAGAGACCGGGTTTGAGTCCTTTTTGAGTTTCGATTACTTCGCCCCAGATCTTCAAAGCGAGCGTGCCGCTGGCGTTGCGTGCCGAGGCGTCGCAGAAGAGCCGGCCCTGCTGCGTGCGGCGTTCGCGCACGGAGGTGACGAGCACTATCAGCCAGAGATCTTCGCCGTGTGGGATTTCGGGAATGGGGATGTTACCGCGCAAGCTTTTTGACCTCGGCGCCCATGCGCCCCGTGAGCATAAGTGCGATCATTTTGTAGTCGCCCATGAATGACCAGAGCGGGTATTTGAAAGTCGCGGGCTTGTTCTTTTCGATCAGGAAGTGGGCCAGCCACGCGCAGCCGTAACCGGGCACCAAACCCAAAAAGAACAGCCACCATTTGCCGATCGCAATCAAATAGATCAACAACGCAATCCCGGCCGTCGTTCCGATCAAATGCAACCACCGCGTCGCCGGTTGGCTATGCTCGGCAACATAAAACGGCCAAAACTCAGAAAATGATTTGTATGGATCAGCGTTCATCTGCGTTCATCCGCGGCTAAGTTTGCTTCCACATGCTCGACGCGGCTCATTCCGATCAGCGCCGTCGTTATCCCCGGATTGGACCGAACAAATTCAATCGCCGTTTCCACTGGAATACGTCCCTGCAACAGCGACGCGCTCGTAACGACAGTCACACCCAGCTGCTGCGCCTCATCAATAACACCCGCTGCTTCAAGCATCGCTGCATTGAAAGGCAATTGGATGAAATGAAATCCGTGCCCGTCACCACCAACTTCACGCGCGAGCTCAACCATCCGAACAAGTGAATGATGCTGGCCCGAGTTCGGCGGCATCCGAAATCCATTCCACGTCGCCACACCGTAATGCGCGAGCTTGCCCTGCCGCCGGTTCTCCTCGAGACGCTCAAACGCCAGCTTCAAACGATGGTAAAACTCGCGCTCCGACACGTACTGCAACTGCGACTCCGGGTTGTGAATGTAATAAACATCCACACACTCGATACCCATGTTTCTGAGCGACTGATCGAGTTGGCTCTGTAAGTAAGAC
>DATNDM010000259.1:0-6606 GCA_035553235.1 Pyrinomonadaceae bacterium
TCAGTACAGGGAGCGGTAGCGACCTGGTCAGTGATCAGCATGCATATTTCTAATGATTCTTGATTCCTATGGTTTGACCAGGTCGCTACCGCTCCCTGTACTGATGTTATGAAGCAAGCGCCTCCAACCGCGAGTGCTAAACTCACGGCTCAGTCGCTCATTGGCGTGAGACTGAAAGGAGGCGCTATGGATGCAATATATATCGGCGTTGACTTTCATGCACGACAACAAACGATCTGTTATTTGAAAACTGAAACTGGCGAACTCGTCATTTGCGAACTGCAGCATCAGGACAAAGCGCAAGTCCGTGCTTTCTACCAGCAGTTCCCGAGCCCTGTGATCGTGGGCCTGGAAGCCAGTGGTTATAGCCCCTGGTTCGAAGCCCTGCTCGAGGAACTTAGTTGCGAAGTCTGGCTCGGCCATGCCACCGAGATCCGGCGTCGGGCTCGTTGGCGCCAGAAGAACGATCGGCGCGACGCCGAACTCATTTGGGATCTAATGGTCCATGGTGAGTTTCCGCGTCTGCACCGACCGCCAGCTACGAGTCGCGAAGTGCTGCGCATGCTGCGCTACCGGCAAAAGCTGATCAAACTGCGCACCATGGCTAAAAACAGTCTGCAGGCGATTGCGCTGCAAGCCGGCTTAGCCAAAGGCAAACAGCTATTCAGCCGTGTCGGCCATGAGGAGTTCAAAAGCGCCGCCATGTCTCCGGTGCTGCACTGGCAACACGAGCACTGGTTCGCACTGCTGCAGCCATTGAACCAGCAACTGTTGGAAACCACGGTCTGGTTTAAAGAGCAAAGCAGAGGCAATATCAGTATCCAGCGCTTGCGAACTCATCCTGGCATTGGCTTGCTGACTGCAATCTGCATTCTGCACACGCTGCAACCAGTGGAGCGCTTTCGCAATACGCGGAAAGTGGCCGCTTATGCGGGGTTCGATCCGGTGGAACGCTCTTCTGCCGAGCGGCAACACTTTCTCGGGATCAGCAAAGCCGGTTCACGGCTGCTGCGCTATCTGCTGGTGGAAGCCGTGCAGACAGCGGTGCGCTATGACGAGGACTTAAAGCGTTTCTACAAACGACTGGCGCAGCGACGCGGTCGCCCAAAGGCCAAGGTAGCAGCCGCCAGAAAACTACTCATCCGCGCATACATCATGATGCGAGATGAGATCGACTATGCGGAATTTCGCCGTCGAGCCGTCGCAGCTCGGCTTGCCCGCACGGGTCAAGGGCCAAGTAATGTGCCCGAGGTACTGATTGGGCAGCCGGCCTCTCCTGACGCTTAGCTAGCGCCGCTGCCCGCCTCGCCGAGCTCGTCAAGGGCTCGCTCGGCGGGCAGCTACGGAGAGAGCGAAGTAAACCTCATGGATGATGACCGCATAGATGATTGAGCGAGGCTTACTTGCCTTGCTCCGTGGAGGACCGCTAACGGCGGTAACTAAAAACTAACAGTCTCATGTCAAAGAGCGAACAAACAGTTATTAGGCCAGGCGCTGCGGCGTCACGTTCGAGGTCTGCTCAAAAAAAGGTTGACATTGAACGACGCTTCATAGATGACCCGATCCAACAATGATTTCTGACTCTTGAGGCAAAGCCCGAATGAGCTGAAATGCCGGTTCCGGATTTAATCATTCGTGGGCAACGCGTGGTGTTGCCCGAAACAGTTGCTCCTCGTTCGGTTCACATCAGCGAGGAGCGAATTGTTTTTGTGGGTGACTACGATGACGTGGTTGCGGGTTGCGAGCTTGTCGACGCGGGCGACTCCGTGGTCATGCCGGGACTGGTCGATACACACGTTCACATCAATGCGCCGGGACGAACCGGGTGGGAAGGGTTTCGTAGTGCAACACTGGCGGCTGCGGCCGGTGGTGTTACGACTCTCGTCGATATGCCGCTCAACTCGATTCCTCCCACGACGACGCTCGCGGGTCTTGAGGCAAAGTTAGCCTCCGCGCGGGACGAGTGTTTTGTCGACGTTGGTTTTTGGGGTGGTGTGGTGCCGGGAAACACGGCTGAGCTTGCGCCGATGTTTGCGCGGGGTGTGGTGGGGTTTAAGTGTTTTCTGGTGCCGTCGGGGGTCGATGAGTTTCAGCATGTGACGGAGGCGGACTTGCGTGTCGCGATGCCGGAGTTGTCGCGGCTCGGCGCGCTGTTGATTGTGCATGCGGAGTTGCCGCATTCGATCAAGGCTGAGGGCGGTGCGGATTATGCGAGTTTTTTGGCTTCGCGGCCGCGTGTGGCGGAGAATGAAGCGATCGAGTTGATGATTCGTTTGAGTCGTGAGTTTGGTACGCGCGTCCATATTGTTCATCTTTCGTCAGCGGAAGCGATACCGTCGTTGCGTGCAGCGCAGGCGGCGGGCGTGAAGATTACTGCGGAAACGTGTCCACACTATTTGCACTTCGTTGCCGAAGAGGTGCCTGCGGGCGCGACGGAGTTTAAGTGCTGTCCGCCGATTCGTGAGCGTGACAATCGCGAACAGCTTTGGGACGGGTTGAAGGATGGGACGATTGACTTCATCGTCTCGGACCACTCGCCGTGTCCGGGAGAGATGAAGCTGCGCGAGAGTGGCGACTTCATGAAAGCCTGGGGCGGGATCGCGTCGCTAGAGCTCAGGCTGCCGGTCGTCTGGACCGAAGCGCGTCGTCGTGGATTTTCGTTGCTTGATTTGACGCGCTGGCTTTGCGCGAATCCGGCGCGGCAAGTCGCCTTCGAGCGGCGAAAGGGATCGATCACTGTTGGCGCCGACGCCGACCTCGTCATCTGGAACCCCGACGCCCAATTCACCGTCACCCCTTCCTCCCTCCACCACCGCCACAAACTCACACCGTATGCTGGCGAAGTATTGAATGGCGTCGTCCAACAGACATTTCTGCGCGGCCGAAAGATCACTGATTCACCCCTCGGCCACTTGCTGCTAAGATAGTTGCCCACAAAAGGCACAAAAAAGAACACAAACAAATCATGAAAGGAACCTCACATGAATACCGAACCTCACAAAGAAAATATCCTTGCGCTCTGCGATGTCGTCAGAGAAACGAGTTACGCAATCTACAATTACCTGCGCAGTGGGCATCGTGAGCAAATCTACGAGAATGCGCTGGCGCATCGCTTAAGCAAACTCGGAATCACCGTCGAGCAGCAAAGCGAACTTCGTGTTTACGATGAAGATGGCACACTCCTTGGGCATCTGAGGGCTGATCTGCTAATTGAGAATAAGTTGATCTGCGAGATCAAAGGCGTTCGCGGACTAGTGGACGAGCATACTGCTCAGTTGCTAGGTTATCTGCGCGCATCTCGCATCGAGCATGGGTTGCTAATTAACTTCGGCGGACCAAGGCTGGAGATTCGAAAATTTATTGTGAATTAAGCCTCACGTTGGATTAGTTTAGTCTTACTTGCGAGTAGTTTAGTCTCGACTAGTTTAGCCTCATTGCTTGAAGGCCACCTTTGTGCCTTTTGTGGTTTTTATTTTTTGTGCTTTTTTGTGGCTAAAAATGGATTTTACTGAGCTAATCGATCTGGCATCGGAGCGCGTGGGTGGGGCGGTGCTCGTGGCGAATGATGATTTTTTTGCGCCTAAGGAGAATCTGCTGAGGGCGAGCGCGCCGGTGTTTATCGAGGGTAAGTATACCGACCGCGGTAAGTGGATGGATGGCTGGGAGAGCCGGAGACGACGCACGCCAGGGTTCGATTGGTGCATCATTCGTCTCGGACTGCCAGGCATAGTTCGTGGCGTCATCGTCGACACGAGCTTCTTTCGTGGCAACTACCCTGAACATTGCTCCCTCGAAGGCGCCACCTTCAATCGGCTCCCGACTGAACAGGAGTTAACCAGCGCAGACGTGGCGTGGGTGCCGCTCCTCCCGCAGATGCCACTCAGCGGCGACTCCCAGAATCCCTTCGCAATCCAGTACGACGAACGCATCACGCATCTTCGTTTCAACATCTTCCCCGATGGCGGCGTCGCGCGGCTGCGCGTCTACGGTGAAGTCGTTCCCGACTGGGATCAATTGAAACGCGCGGGCCACGTCGATCTCGCCGCCGTCGAAAACGGGGGACTCGTACTGTCTTGTAGCGACATGTTCTTCGGTCATCGCCACAACCTCATCATGCCCGGTCGCGCTGCAAACATGGGCGACGGCTGGGAAACTAAACGTCGACGTGGTCCAGGTCACGATTGGGCCATCATCAAGCTCGGACGTCCCGGATACATCCATCGCGTCGAGGTCGACACCTCACATTTCAAAGGCAACTTCCCGGAGAGCTGTTCGCTCGAGTCGTGCAACCTTCCTGACGCAACCAGCGACGAACTCACAAACCTCTCCACCCAATGGTCAAACATTCTCGAACGCACGAAGCTACAGGCCCACACGCGTCATTTCTTCGATCAGGAACTACAAAACGTGAGTCTAGCGACGCACCTGCGCTTCAGCATCTTCCCCGATGGCGGCGTGAGCCGCTTGCGCGTCTACGGCACGTTAGCTGATTAACATGCAACACGATCTCACCTGGTTCAACTTGCTCACTGACGACGAAGCGACGGAAGAGTTGCTTCAATGTTGTGGCTCGAAACGCTGGGCGTCGGCGACGGCAACAGGACGCCCCTACGAAACTCTCGAATTACTCCTCGCCTCGTCAGACGATATCTGGTGGCAGCTCGACCGCGACGACTGGCTCGAAGCATTTCGCAGTCATCCGAAGATCGGCGAGCAGAAAGCTGCTGACAAAGTCTCCGCGCAAGCGCAGCAGTGGTCCGGCGCCGAACAGTCCGGCGTCAGCAACGCAGCGCCCGAGACCACGTCCTCACTCGCCGAACTAAACCGCGCTTACGAGCAGAAATTCGGCTACATCTTTATCATCTCTGCCACGGGCAAAACCGCCGGCGAGATCGTCACCGCGCTCCGCGAACGACTCGAGCACGACGAGGAGACAGAACTCCCCATCGCAGCCGCTTAGCAAGCCAAAATCACCGAGTTGCGGCTAAAGAAATTACTTACTTCTTAGTGTTGCACAAACACTCGCGACATCGCTCTTCTCGGCGCAAGCTCTGCGTTCTCTGCGTCTCCGCCGTTAACTAATTCAGCAATAACTCACCGCAGAGACGCAGAGAACGCCGAGGTGGCGCAGAGAAAAGCAATGTCACCGACTTTTTGTGCAAAGGAGCTTCACTTCGTCGTAATTCGCCGCCGGTTCTTTGGTAAACTGCATCCCGAACATGAGCACCATCTCCACCCATATTCTCGACACGTCCAGGGGAACACCTGCCAGCGGCGTCGCTGTTTCGCTCGAAATGCAGAACACTGACGAGAGCTGGACCGAGTTGAGCCATGCGTGGACCGACACCGACGGGCGCGTCAAGCCGTTCTTCCTCGTCGATCGGCCGGTGGCGAATGGCACTTACCGGCTGGTTTTTGATACCGAACCTTACTTTTCGTCGCTCAGTGCCGGCTGTTTTTATCCGCAGGTGTCGATCGTTTTCAACGTCGACGACGCTTCCCAGCACTATCACGTCCCGCTGCTGATCAGTCCGTACGGCTACTCCACCTATCGCGGGAGCTAGCCTCAACGCCTATCTATGATCAATCTGAACCCTACGCTAAGTGAATGGCTTAACCTGCTATTTCGCTGGACACACGTGTTTGCGGGCATCATGTGGGTGGGGACAACTTACTACTTCACGTGGCTCGACGCGCGACTCACGGAAGAAGAGAAGGCCGCGCTGAACACCGGCGACGTCGCGGCAGTGTGGATGGTCCATAGCGGCGGCTTTTACGTCGTCGAGAAACGGAAGGTGCCCGACCTCATGTCGCGCACGCTGCACTGGTTTCGGTGGGAAGCTGCGACGACGTGGCTGAGCGGGTTCGCGCTGCTGGTCCTGCTTTACTATCTCGGCGGTGGTCTGCTCGTCGATCCGGACGTGCGCGATATCAGTGTCGGCGCGGCTGTGGCACTCGGCATTGGTGTGATCATAGCGTGCGGAGTTGTTTACGACGTGATGATGGCGTCGCCGTTGGGCCGTCATGAAAAACTGTTCGCGGCAATCGCTTATGTGCTTATCGTTGTCGTGTCGTTTGGGCTAACGCGAGTTTTCAGCGGTCGCGCGGCGTACATTCATCTCGGCGCGATCTTCGGGACGATCATGGCAGCGAACGTCTGGATGCACATCCTGCCGTCGCAGAAGAAAATGATCGCGGCGCTGAAAGAAGGACGCAAGCCTGACGAAGCGCTATCAGGACGCGCGAAGTTGCGTTCAAAGCAAAACACGTTCATGGCGGTGCCCGTGGTGTTCATCATGATCAGCAATCACTTTCCGGGCGTGAGTTACGGCGAGCATTACAACTGGCTCATCCTCTCAGTGCTCGTGCTGGTGGGCTGGATCGCCGCGAAGTTCATCCGACGAGCGTAATGTAGAGGTGTTGCACCTGCTTTTTTGTTTCTCTGTGCAATCTCTGTGTGCTCTGTATCTCTGTGGTTAACGAGTTCCAAGCATTACTCACCGCAGAGACACAGAGAACACAGAGATTGCACAGAGAAACGAACTCAATTTAAGAAGAGCGTAACGAATCGTGCCCCGTGACAACACTTCGAGACTTCTGGACCAA
>DATNDM010000260.1:0-5794 GCA_035553235.1 Pyrinomonadaceae bacterium
CAATCGGTCGCGCCCTCCCGAATACGCAACTCTACATTCTCGATCGTGAAATGGGTTTGGTGCCCGTAGGAGTACAGGGCGAGTTGTATGTTGGCGGCACGGGTGTCGGTCGCGGCTATCTCTACGATGCGCGGCGCACGGCTGAAAGCTTCGTACCCAATCCTTTTAGCGAAGTCGCGGGCGAACGCTTGTACCGAACCGGAGATCTGTGCCGGTATCTGCCGGATGGAGGGATCGAGTTTCTGGGCCGCATTGACGACCAGGTCAAGCTGCGAGGCTTTCGCATCGAGCTTGGCGAAATAGAAGCGGCGTTATCGAGCCAAAGCGGAGTTGCCGAAGCAACTGTGGTGGTCCGCGAAGATAATGAGGGCGACAAGCGGTTGGTGGCCTACGTCGTAACAACACCTGAGCAGGAGTTCTCGCCGGATGAACTTCGCGAATATCTCAAAACTCAGTTGCCCGAATACATGACGCCGCAAGTATTCGTCAGGTTGGATGCCTTGCCTCTGACGCCGAATGGCAAACTGGATCGACATTCATTACCGGCTCCTGATTACGCAAATGAAGCACGGTCGAAAGGCTATCAGGCCCCACGCAACGACCTGGAAAAAATCGTCGCCGAAATCTGGTGCGAGGTGTTGGGCGAGCAGATCGGAGTCGAAGACAACTTCTTCGCCGTCGGTGGACACTCGCTGCTGGCGACACAGGTAGTATCCAGAGTGCGGCAGCGTTTTGAAATCGAACTTCCGTTACGAGTGATCTTTGAGGCGCCCACGATTGCGGAACTGTCTATTGCCATCAAGCGCGTGCTTGAGCAACAGACTCAAGCGCAAGCTCCGGCACTGACTCGTGCAAACCGTCGGGAGCGCCAATTGAATCAACTGTTGGCGCGCGTGCAAAGCCTTTCGGAAGCAGAAGCGCTCCAGACACTGCAAAGCAAAAAAGAATCGAAACAAGTAGAGACGCGGAATGACGAATTGGTTCTGACGCGGGAGTACTATCGTGACTGACTATTCCAAAGCAATTGCGGAACTCTCTGCCGAGAAGCAAGAGCTGCTCGAGTTGTTGCTGCTCGAGCAGGCAGGCGAGGACAATGTATTTCCTCTCTCATTTGCGCAACAGCGCTTATGGTTCATCGATCAGCTGGAGCCCGGCAGCTTTCTCTACAATGTTTGTACGAGTGTCCGCATTGAGGGCCGACTCGATGTGCCGTCGCTGCAGCGCAGCTTCGATGAGATAGTTCGCCGTCACGAAACCTTACGCACAACTTTCAGATTGGTGAATCGCGAGCCGGTCCAGGTGATTGCAGATTTCGGCGGAGTGACTCTCGACGTGGTTGAGTTGGAGTGGTTACCGGCAGACGAGAAGGAACCGGCGACGAAGCGTTTGCTGCTTGCAGAAACACAGTTGCCATTCGATCTGGCCCAGGGTCCGTTGTTTCGAGTGAAGCTGTTGCGGCTTTCGGCGGAAGAACACGTCTTACTGCTGTGCATGCATCACATAATCTCTGATGGTTGGTCGCTTGGTGTGCTCGTTAAGGAAGTGGCTGAGCTTTACCGGTGTTTCTCCGAAGGGCGGCCTTCGACGCTTCCTGAGTTGCCGATTCAATATGCTGATTTCGTTCTCTGGCAACGAGAGTGGTTGCAGGACGAGCTGCTGTCGGAACAGTTGGAGTATTGGAAAAAGCAGTTAACCGGCGCGCCGGCGCTGGAATTGCCGACCGATCGCTCGCGTCCCGCGGTCAACACCTTCCGCGGCGCAAAACAGGGCCTCGCTCTTTCCCGCGAGTTGAGTGCAGCCGTCAAGACTTTTAGTGAACGCGAAGGAGTGACGGTGTTCATGACGCTCCTCGCGGCGTTTCAAACATTACTCCACCGTTACGCGAATCAGAGTGAGATCGTTGTCGGCACGCCGATCGCAAATCGCAACCGCACCGAAACCGAAAGCCTGATCGGCTTCTTCATTAACACACTCGTGCTGCGCACGGACTTTTCCGGAAACCCCTCGTTTAGAGAACTGCTCCAGCGCGTGCGTGATGTAGCGCTGGGCGCGTACGCGCATCAGGACCTGCCATTCGAGAAACTCGTCGAAGAATTGCAGCCGGAGCGTAGCCTGAGTCACACGCCACTGTTTCAGGTCGTCTTCGTTTTTCAGAATACTCCCCTCGGGAGCCTCGAATTTTCCGACTTGAAACTGACTCCGTTGGGTGGTGACAACGGCACCGCAAAATTCGATCTCACGCTCACCATGGAAGAGACAGACCAGGGACTGGCCGGCAGTGTCGAATACAATACAGATCTCTTCGATGCGGCGACGATCCAACGCCTGCTCGGCCACTACGAGACCCTGCTTGCGGACCTCGTTATTCATCCGGAGCACACCGTTAGCGAGTTGCCACTCCTGACGGCCGCCGAACATCAACAACTGCTCGACTGGAACCCAACAGACGTGGTCTACCCGGTCGAACTTTCGCTTAAAGAAGCCTTCGAGGCACAAGTAGCGCGCACGCCGGAAAACGTCGCCGTCGTATTCGAGGATCAACAACTCACTTACGAACAGTTGAACGAGCGAGCCAATCAGCTCGCTCACTACCTGCGCGCGCACGGTGTTTCTGCTGAAGCGAGGGTTGGAGTGATGCTCGAGCGTTCGCCCGAGATGGTCATCTCGCTACTCGGCATTCTCAAAGCAGGTGGCGCATACGTACCAATCGATCCTGATTATCCACGCGAGCGGGTAGCGTTCATGCTCAGCAACGCGAACGTGCACGTGTTGCTCACGCAGACGCATTTCAAAGCAGGCCTGCAGGACGTGCCGTGCGCAGCAGTTTGTTTGGACACTGAATGGGAGACGATCAGCGCGAACAGTAGCGAGAATCTCGCCACCGACGTTAGCACCGACAATTTGGCGTACGTGATCTACACCTCCGGTTCGACCGGAAAGCCCAAAGGCGTGACAGTCACTCACGGCAATGTAATGAGGCTCTTCGCTGCGACTGACGAATGGTTTCATTTCAACGAACGAGATGTGTGGACGCTCTTTCACTCCTACGCATTCGACTTTTCAGTTTGGGAGTTGTGGGGACCGTTACTCTACGGCGGCCGTTTAGTGATCGTTCCTTATCTCGTGAGCCGCTCGCCTGAAGCGTTTTACCAGCTCCTGGTTGACGAACAGGTTACGGTGTTGAATCAAACGCCCTCCGCGTTTCGTCAATTGATACACGCCGAAGCGAATAGTCCACGAGATTTAGCTCTGCGCCTGGTGATCTTTGGCGGTGAGGCGCTCGAGCTACAAAGTCTGAAGCCATGGTTTGAACGACACGGAGACGAACGGCCGCTGCTGGTGAATATGTACGGCATCACTGAGACGACGGTGCACGTTACTTATCGTCCGTTGACTCTCGCTGATGTACGCGAAAAGCAGGGGAGCGTTATCGGCGTGCCGATTCCGGATCTCCAGGTTTACGTACTCGACGCTTATATGCAGCCCGTGCCGTTGGGCGTAATCGGAGAAATGTTTGTTGGCGGCGCCGGCGTCGCGCGCGGTTATGCAGGTCAACCAGCGTTGACTGCTACGCGCTTTGTCCCGCACCCATTCAGCACGGCGCCGGGCGCGCGCCTCTATCGCACTGGGGATCGCGCGCGGTATCTGGCAAATGGCGATCTCGAATATCTCGGCCGTATCGATCACCAGGTGAAGATTCGCGGCTTCCGCATTGAGTTGGGCGAAATCGAAACTGTGCTTCTGAGTCACGCTGGAGTGCGTGAAGCAGTTGTGATCGCACGCGCGGATTCAGCTAATGAGAAGCGTCTGGTTGCCTACCTGGTCCTGGACCAGGAACAATCAACTTCGATTGCCGAGCTGCGCGGGTTTCTCAAGGAGAGCTTGCCTGATTACATGATCCCGTCCGCTTTCGTCGTCCTCGAAGCGTTGCCTTTGACGCGTAACGGAAAAGTAGATCGTCAGGCTTTGCCGGTACCGGATGGGGCGCGACCTGAATTGGAGCGCGGTTATGTTGCGCCGAGCACGGTAACGGAAAAGACGTTAGTTGACGTTTGGGTTGAGGCACTTGGTATCGAGCAGGTCGGAATCCACGACAACTACTTTGAATTAGGCGGCGACTCACTGCGCAGTGTCAGTTTGCTGGCTCTCGCCAGAGAGCGCGGTTTGAATTTCTCGCTGCAACAACTTTTCCAACATCAGACGATTTTTGAGTTGGCGAGAGAGGTCGACGGCGGCGCTGAGAGCGATCGGCCAACGGTTGACGTCGTCGAAGATCGCGCGCCGTTCAGTCTCCTCGCGGAAGAAGATCGTCTCACGCTGCCGGCAGGCTTGGAGGATGCGTACCCGTTGACGATGATGCAGGCCGGCATGCTGTTCCACAGCGAGTACAGTCCCGGCTCATCGGTCTACCACAACGTCACCAGCTTTTGTTTACGCACGGCTTTTGACCAGATTGCTCTCGAGACGGCTTTACGTCACTTGATTGCACAACATGCGGTGCTGCGCACGTCGTTCGATCTCATGAACTACAGCGAGCCGTTGCAACTCGTGCATCGCAATGTCGAGCTTCCTTTACACGTAGAAGACCTGCGCGGATTAACGGCAGCGGAGCAACAACAAGCGCTGGCCGACTCATTTGAAGCTGAGAAGAACCTGAAGTTTGACTGGAGACAAGCGCCGCTGTTTCGGATCAGGGTGCAGCGGCGCAGTGAGCAGACGTTTCAGTTCACACTGACCGAGCACCACGCGATCCTCGACGGCTGGAGCGTGGCCTCTCTCCTCAGCGAGTTGTTCACTAACTATTCAGCGCTGCTCAACGGCCAAAGCCTCACTGCCGGAACGTCGCTGGCAAGTTCATTCCGCGACTTTGTCGAATTAGAGCGGCTTAGTTTGAACTCTGAGGAGTCGAGGAGTTTCTGGAACGAACTGCTCCGCGACAGTGTCGTCACTACCCTGCCTTATCTGCCGGAGTCCAAAGAGGAAAGCGCGCGCCACGAAGTGCGTGCGATTGAAGTGCCCATTCCGCCGGAAGTGTCAGATGGATTGAAAGCGCTGGCGGGATCAGCCGGTGTTCCACTCAAGAGCGTGTTGTTGTCGGCACATCTGCGCGTGCTGCGACTGCTGGGTGGTCATGACGATGTGTTGACTGGCGTGATCTCTCATGGCCGGCCGGAAGGTGTTGACGGAGAACGAGTGGCGGGACTGTTTCTGAATACGTTGCCGTTCCGTCAGCGCTTATCGGGTGGTACGTGGATCGACCTGGTGACGGACGTGTTTGAGACTGAGTTGAAAATGCTTCCTCATCGTCGTTATCCATTGGCTCAGATACAAAAAGAACACGGCCACACGCTCATCGAGACCTTCTTCAACTTCATCAACTTTCACGTTTACGATGCCGTGAAAAACTCCGGCAATGCGGAGGTGTTGGACGCCCGGAGTTTCTCAGATACAAACGTTGCTTTCTCGATCGAATTCAGCCTCGATTTAAGTTCGGCAGATGTCACGCTGATGATCACCAGCGGTGAAGCCTCAGATTTGACCAGCAAACAACTGCAGACGATCGGACGTTATTACTCGAACGTGCTGAAGGCAATGAGTGCTGATCCTTTCAGCCACTATGAGTCGCTGTGTTTGCTGGACAAAGAAGAGCGAGAACAGATAGTCGACGAGTGGAATGCGACCGAGCGTGACTATCCCGCCGAGCGACTGCTGCATCAGTGGTTCGAAGCGCAAGTCGAGCGCACTCCTGAATCCAGCGCCGTGCTCGCCGTCGACGAACAACTCACTTACCGTG
>DATNDM010000261.1:0-2178 GCA_035553235.1 Pyrinomonadaceae bacterium
AGCGAAGGCTGAAGCGCAAAATAACTCCCCACCACACCCGCGATACCAGTCACCACATAAAACACCACAAACTTCGCCGAACCATAAAGCTTCTCGACAAATGGTCCAAGTATCAACAAGCTGAACATGTTCATCACGAGATGCACCAACCCGATATGAACAAACATCGGCGTGATGAAGCGCCACCACTGATTATTCGGTCGATTAATCAGGTAATTGAGTTTGGCGCCGTACGTAATGAGCACTGCCTCGGGAAAAACGTGTTGCAGCACTCTCAACGACATCCCACTCGATTCCCACATCAGCAGGAATACAAACAGGTTTGCGACGAGAAAAATGATCGTGAACTTGTACGGACGATTCAGGACCGCGCGCGCAAAGCGGATCGTCTCGCGGTCCGGCGCACGCGGCCCCGCGTGAGCAACGGGTTGCGATGCAGTAGATGCTCCGCAGACGCCGCATTGAGTTGCGCCGGCGCCTACTATTGCTCCGCAACTACGGCACATGGTTGGCCGGCCGGGGTTAGCCTGGTTGGATTGACTTTCGGACAAACGGAGGAGATTTAACCACGGATCTTCACGGATCACACAGATGGATCCAGTGTTGATCCGTGAAATCCGTGGTTACAACTGACTAGCCCATCTTCTGGAGCATGTTCACCAGATCGTCGGCGTGCTCCTCTTCGACGGCCAGAATATCTTCCATCATGCGTCGCGTCGTCACATCCTTGTCGCCGAAGTACGTAATCATCTCGCGATAACTGTCGATTGCGATACGCTCGGCAACAAGATCCTCTTTGATCATGTCGATGAGATTAGCGCCTTCGACATATTCCGCATGACTGCGCGTCAGCAGTCCATCCGGATTAAAATTCGGTTCGCCTTGTAACTGCACGATCCGGTGCGCGATCTGATCAGCATGTCCCTGCTCTTCGTTTGCGTGCTGCAGGAACTCGGCAGCCACGCTCTCCGCGTTGATGCCGGAGGCCATGAAATAATGACGACGATATCGAAGCGTACAAACGATCTCGGTTGCGAGCGCTTCGTTCAAGAGTTTGATTACGGTTTCGCGGTCGGCGCGATAGCCCTCCGTGACAGCACCATTCTCGATGTGTTGTCGGGCGCGTTCGCGCAAAGTCTTGATATCAGTGAGAAATGGTTGATCAGCCACGGGCTCACTCCTCTTCATCTATGAATTTAGGGGAGTTCGGATCTTAACAGATCTCCGACGATCCGCGTTAATCCGCGGTCAACTTTCCGTGCACCTTCACATCTGTTGCTGCATTCGGATCGCTCGTCACCTCAATCGGCACTTGCCAGACAAGCGTTTTGATTCTGCACGTACCGGTATTGTCTTCACGACAGTAAAACAACGTGACTTGCGCGCGCACCGTTGCTGAGCCGGCAGTGGTGGCGCTGAGTGGCACGCGTACCGGCAACTTCAAATCTTTACTCGAGACTGAAGCCGACTTCTCATCGACCGCCACGCTCTTCCCGTCAACTGACACTTTGTAACGCTGCGGCGCCAACGGATTGAGATGATAGCCGGCGGGCAGTTCGACATCGATCTGAAGCGCGCCGTTAGCCCCCGCGCGCAGCTTTTGCGCCGCAACTTTGATCTCTTCCGCGTTTGGACCAGTCGCGGTTTCAAGCGCCTGCACGTTCTTCATCGGCGGCGTCAGACCGTTGATACGCAATGTGCTCGCACGCTTCGTTTTCAGATCGACGACACGGATTGCATGATTGTTCGTGTCGGCGATGTAGAGATTTCCGTTCGCGATTGTCAGCCCGCCAGGTTCATAAAAGGAAGGCGTTGGGCCATCGGATTGTCCAGGCTTTCCGGTTCCGAACAGGGTCGACACTTTCTCCTGCTTCGGATCGAGTTCTTTGATCTTGTGATTGTACGTGTCGGCGATTAGTAGTTTGTCGCCGTACGTGACGAGTCCGAGCGGATGTTGCAGTCGAACATCGTCGCCGGTGCCGTCAACATCGCCAAACTCGAACAGATCACCGCCGACGAGAGTCTTGACCGATCGAGCCGCGAGATCGATCTCACGAATGATGTTCGATTCACTGTCAGCGACGTAAAGCTTTTTGCCGTCAGTCGCCATACCCGACGGCTGTGCGAAACCTGCCTCGAGTAGCGGCCCATCGAGGCGCGCTTCGCGACCCGAGCCCG
>DATNDM010000262.1:0-3681 GCA_035553235.1 Pyrinomonadaceae bacterium
AAAGCGGTCGCAGTGAGCGACACGCCGCAAGCTGCTCGTGCCGTGAAGCTCATTCCCGGCGAGCGTTCCTACTTGCAAGCCATCGCGCGGCTGGATTCCACGATTCAGTCCAACAAAAAGACTATGAGACCTGCTTTGCAGGTTGAATTCGAGCGCAACCTCGCTGTGGTCGATCGCGCTATCGCAGCCACTCGCAGCGCAGCGAAGAGCAATCCAAATGATCCCGACGCGGCCGATTTCATGTTTGCTGCCTACCAAAGCAAAGTAGACCTGCTCAATACGATCGCTGACGCCCGTGTCGGCGGAGGTCGCGGACACTGAAAGGGCCGGTCCTAAGTTGACAAAGAAGTTGTTCGCGGTCTGGGCAGTAATCGGCCTCATTGTCTCACTGGCAGGTTCCACCGCCGCTCACGAAAATACAGCTGAAAAGCCAGGCGAAATCAGCCGTTCGATGACGGTCGAACCCGCGGCCATCGTCACCCTTTGTGTTGCCTCGGGCACGCTCCTCGTACGCGGCTGGGACAAAAACGAGATTCACGTGCGCTCGCTCGACGCCGCGCACATTGAGTTTCGTCGCGTCGAGAAGGTCAAAGATACGACGAAGCCAGCCGCCCGCGTCGATGTGATGGTTTTCGACAAGGCGACGTCGGTTAATCCGAAGCTCGACTGCCAGGCACTCGCGAGCGTGGAAATGGATGTCCCAGCCGGCGCAACGGTGCAGGTGCAAACACGCGACGGCGACATCACGATCGAGGGAGTCGCGGCAGCGTACGCAGGTTCTCAAAACGGTGACATCGAGATTGAACGCGTCACGAAACTCGTCGAGGCGGGAAGTCTCGGCGGCAGTATTTACTTGAAAGACTCGAGTGGTCGCGTGAATCTAAGCTCGGCGAGCGGCGGCCTCGAGGTGGCGAATGTTCATGCGGTGACAGATGAAGATACGTTTGAAGTCGGAACTGTCAGTGGCGACATTCAGTTGAACCGCGTCGGCCATTCAAAAGTCACGGCAAAAACAGTCAATGGCGCACTTTCAATGACTGGGCCGCTGGCTAAGTCAGGTAACTACGGCTTCACGAACATGACGGGCGATGTGATTCTGTCGATGCCGCGTGATGCGTCGTTTCAGTTGAATGCGAAAGTGTCGGAGAAGCGCGACATCGTCTCGGATTTCACGTTGAAATACTCGAGCGAAGCGCCACTGCCGCCACCCGCAGCGAAGCCGGGCAAGCCGCCTGCCGAGGCGCCTCCCAAAGCGCCAGAGGCAAAGGGCGGGAAGGCGTTGCCACGGACTGGACCGGTTGTCGCCCCGATCGTGGTGCAAAAACCTGCGGGAGTCGCGTCACCTTACGCCTTACGCCGCGTGACCGCCATCTGCGGAACAGGCGATGCCACGATTTCGATCGCTTCCTTCGGCGGCACCATCCGCCTCAAGAAAATCTAGCCACGAAAGGCACAAAGCCGTCCACAGATTACGCAGAGACGATTCTGTGTAACCGGCGAACCTGTGTAACCGGCGATTCTGTGTAACCGGCGAATCTGTGTAACCTGTGGACGGCGGTTCTTTGTAAGCGGTGGATCGCTATTCTGCGTAATCTGTGGACGGCTTTGTGCTTTTGTGCCTTTTCGTGGCCTAATTTTTTCTGCCACAAGGTCCGACGGTCCGGTGTATTGACTATAGAGCAACGCAGAAGGGCCGGGGGCGGTTGGAACTAGTTACTTCAGAACTGACTGCTCCCGGTCCTAAAAGTTAGAGGTCAAGGACATGAAAAGCGCGGGACGAAAAAGCGAAAACTCAGGGTACCTCGTGATACTGCTTTTGGCGGTGGCCCTGACCGCGTTCTCGCATTCCATGAAGGAGTTGACGGAAATTCACCAGGACGCCAGCCGCTTGGTGGCGCAATGGTCCGGCAACTTGACCCCCGCTGAAATCCCGCAGACCGTAGTTAAAATTGAAAAAATCGAAAAGCTCGAGAGTTGCGAAAGCAGTAAGCAGTCAGCACCATCCGTCGAGCTTCCGTGGTTGGACGAAACGCCAGCCGTCCCAAGCGCGGTAGCGCCGCCTCGGAATCGTCAACTGAAAACCGACAAGATCGAGCAACGCGTAATCCCCATGCCCGGCGAAGCTGAAATCGCCAAGCTCAGGAAGCTTCAGCACATCGACGTCAATGCAGACGCGTTTGAAGTTCGCATGCCGAGCGTTCAATTCTCAGAAGCCGATGGGTCAGGCGCCGCCGACTTTTCCTCGTTCACATTCAGAGCGAAGGCTCGCAAAGCAGGTGCAGTCAAATTAAACCCTCGCGATCGTGAAATGATTTTGAAGACGCTGAATCGTAGTATTAATCTACGCATCGCCAGTTAATAACCTTTTTACAGGAAATGAAAAAGACAATGTTAAGGAAAACCCTTATTGGTGTAGTTCTGCTGATTATCGCGCTGGCCTCGAACGGTGCTGGACCAGCGGCCGCAAGCGGATTTTTGCAGGAGCGCCGCCAGGATTTGAGACCGGTGCCGTCCGTGCCGGCTGATGCCACGATGGCTGTCGGCGAAGGCGGCGAAGAGTTACGCGAAGAATTTCATCAAACGTATCCACTATCGCCAACCGGCCGTATCGGCCTTGAGAACATCAACGGTGGCGTGCAGATCAAAGTTTGGGATCGAGCGGCAGTACAAGTCGACGCCATCAAAAAAGCCTATCGCAAAGAGCGTCTGGACGAAGCCAAAATCGAAGTCAACGCCACTGAAGAAAACATCAGAATCAAAACCGAGTATCCGTTCGAAAACCAAACTTTCCGCAGCGACAATCGCCGCTACGACAATCCCGCGAGCGTCGACTATACGCTGACTGTTCCGCGCAAGGCAGTGCTGGAGACAATCGAGCTGATCAATGGCTCACTCGACATCGACGGTGTTGAGGGTAACGTTAAAGCGACGTCGATTAACGGTGAGGTAACTGCGCGTGGCCTGCTTAATGAAGTGCGGCTGTCGACCATCAATGGTTCGCTGACCGCGACCTTTACTCATCTCGACGAGACCAAGCCCGTCTCGCTGGGATCCGTCAACGGCAGTGTGACGCTCGTCATTCCCTCCAACGCAAATGCTTCGATTCGCGCGGGCACGGTCCACGGCGGCATCAGCAACGACTTCGCGCTGAAGATCAAACACGGCGAGTACGTTGGACACAGCATGGACGGCCAGATCGGCTCGGGTGGTCCGCGCATCAAGCTGTCGAACGTGAATGGCGGCATCAGGGTGATTCACGCTGAGGATGGTTTGCCGTTAAGCCCAGCGGTATCGCTGCAGGGTGAAGCTGCGGTTCGAGATTCCGAGCGGGCGGTTGAAGTTGATGTCAGTAATGCAGTGTCTGCGGCGGAAGCCGCGCAGGCAATGCGAACGAGAGCTGAGACGGCACGCGCGGTGCGCGAAGCACAGCGGCAGGTTGATCAGGCCATGCGTGAGTCACAGAGAGAGATCGAAGCCGCGCAGCGCCAGGTCGAACGCGAACGCGCACGCGCGGAGCGAACGGAAGTGCGCTCGAAAGTCACCGTGCGTAACAGCCTCAGTGAGCGCTTCACTGCCAAAGAAACGAAATCTTTCAACGTCGGCAATGCACCGCGCATCACGTTATCCACGTTCGAGGGCCAGGTTACAGTTCGCGGTTGGGACAAACCGGAAGTCACCTAC
>DATNDM010000263.1:0-5852 GCA_035553235.1 Pyrinomonadaceae bacterium
GGAGGTTCAGGCCTGACCTCCAAACCAATCCTGCCCACTTTCATTCGTCTGAAAGGAGACATGCACGAACATGGATATCGCAACGACGGATAGTTTGAAAGAAGAGTTGATAAACCGAGATCCTGAATTTCGACAGTTAGCCCAGGAACATCACAAGTACGAAGAACGCCTTACTGAATTATCAGCTCTTTCCTATCCGAGCGACGAAGAACAGCTGGAGGAGATTACGCTCAAGAAGAAGAAGTTAGCCGTCAAAGATCAGATGTACTCAATGATGTTGCAGTACCAGAAATCGCAGAGTTTGAGTCACTGAAACTGCACCGCAGTTTCTCCGAGCTAGAGAATGGAAGGGGACGTGGACAACCGTTTGCGTCCCCTTCAGCATAAAGAGAAGTCGAGGAATTCGGGCGAACTCTTTATGTGCTTTATGTGCTTTTTCGTGGCGAACAAAAGGTGAGGATCGTTAAAGAAAGCATTCCCTATATCGTTGTACCGCTGCTGCTGGCGGCAGCCGCGGCCGTGCTCGGGTTCTGGTATGTCGCAGCATTACTCTTTCTGGTGACGCTTTTTATGGCGTTCTTCTTTCGCGATCCGAAACGCACACCGCCCTCAGATCCTGACGTTGTAGTCTCGCCCGCAGACGGAAAAGTCACGCGTATCGGCCCCGCGAATGCAGGAACGAACTCGCCGACTGTAGTCAGCATTTTTCTTTCGCCATTCGACGTGCATATCAATCGTTCGCCGATTCGGGGCAAGATCGTCGACGTGCTTTATTCGCCCGGCAAGTTTTTGATGGCGACGAACGAAAAAGCGAGTCTCGTCAACGAGCAGAACGCATTGACGATACAGGGCGAGAAGATCACGGTTGTTTGTAAACAGATTGCGGGAATACTTGCGCGACGGATAGTCTGTTGGAAGGCCGCGGGCGATAGTGTCGGCCTGGGCGAACGTTTTGGGATGATTAAGTTCAGTTCGCGCACCGACGTCCTGCTTCCCGCAAACGTAAAGGTCACGGTTAAAGAAGGTCAGCGCGTGCGCGGCGGCATCACCGTGATCGGGAGAATCTCATGAGTCATGCAGAAGAATCAGAACGCCCGAATCCGCCGCGGCGCGGCGTGAAGAAGGGACTCTATCTCATACCATCGGCTTTTACTGCCGCCAACATCGGCATGGGGTTCTTCTCGGTGATGGAGTCGCTGCGCGGCTTTCAACTGCTCGGCAGCGGCGCGGCAGGTGTCGGTGCTGCAACATCTCACTTCGACAACGCTGCCATCGCGATCGGCTTTGCACTTTTGTTTGACATGCTCGACGGCCGTATCGCACGACTCACCAAAACAACTACTGAGATCGGTATTCAGCTCGATTCGATTGCTGATGTCGTGACGTTTGGGATTGCGCCGGCGGTGCTGGCGTATGTTTGGGGTTATGGAGCGACGCTCATCGAAGGGACCAAGCTGCACCGGTTCGCCTGGTTTCTCTCGTTTTTGTATTTGATCTGCGGCGCGTTTCGTCTGGCGCGTTTCAACGTGCAATCGTCGCGTCCACGTATCCTCGCGGAAGGTACGCCGAAGCTTGATAAGAAGAGCTTCGTTGGTTTGCCGATTCCCGTCGCGGGCGGGTTGATCGCGGCGCTCGTGCACTTCGCACCGACGCCCCTCATCTCCTATGGACCAGAGAAGGCGCAACTCTATTCCGGACTGCTCATGACGCTCGTTGGTTTTCTGAGTGTGATGATGGTCAGCACGTGGCGGTTCTCGAGTTTCAAGACGGTTGGAATGAAAGTGCGCAGCATGCGCGTGATCATCCTCGCGCTGTCGGTCGGCATGCTGATCTTCCTGTTCTCGCAGTACGTGCTGCTTGCGATGGTGATTGGTTACATCCTGCACGGCTTCCTCTCGCGCATCTTCTGGCGCCGTGGTGAAGCGAAGGCCGAAGCGAAGCTCGAGGTCAAGCCTGTGCACCGATCTTAGCCACAAAAAGGCACAAAAAATCCGAGAGCTAGTGACCGCCGGCGGCGTTTGCCTTTGAATCCGAGTCAGCAGGGCGGGCGAAGGCCAGCAAGCCGTGTTCGGTGGTGAGGATTACGGCGTCGCCGACGATGATCGGGGAGGCGGAGCTGGTTAGTTCTTCCCCTGCGGCGAGGGTGTTGACTTGCTTGCCATCTTTTAGTCCAAGAACAACGGCTTCCGAACTTGATAAGGGTGTGAAGAGTGCTGTTTGTTCGACCGTCAGAGGTTGGGCTGAGATGCGGCCGGGGAGAAGTTTTTTCCAGAGCATCTTGCCGTGCAGATTCAGTAAATAGGCGAAGTTGTCGAGCGAGGCGGCGAGGAGGGAATCACCGACGAGCGCGACCGATTCAACGCCGGCGCCCGTTCGCTTCTGCCATTTCATTTTTCCCTTGTCAGCGCTGATGGCGTACACGTAGTTGTCGCCGGAACCGAAGAACACATACTCGTCGTTTACCGCCACTGGACCATGTATCGCGCCCTTCGTTCGATAGCGCCACAACAGTTGACCGGTTGCTTCATCGAGCGCGAGCAAAGTGCCCTCTTCACTGCCGAGATAAACGCGATTACCCTTCACGACCGGTTGACCGCTAAACACTAAAGCGTAAGGTATCGACCACAACACGCCGCCGGTTCGCTTATCAAACGCGTAAGCTCGACCATCACTGCCGCCCGCAAATATTTTTCCACCACTCACGGTCAGTGCACCGCGCAAAGGCCGCACAAGCGGCGTCATCCACTGCGTTACACCGCCTTCACGCCCGAGTGCGCGCAAAGCGCCCGCTGGTTTTTGTGTCTCGTTTGGTTCGACTTTAGTTTCGGACGCAACATAGATTGACGAGTCGTCAGCAACCGGAGACGCCGACAGTTCGCCGCCCACTTCTGTACGCCAGTAAAGTTGACCATCTTTCGCTTTCAACGCGACGATCGTCCCGCCAGCGAGTGGCAAATAGATGCGTTCGTTATCGAAAGCAGGCGTGAGATTCAGTGTGACCGGCGACTGGTAGCGCCAGCGAATTGTGAGTGGTTGAGATAGCAGCGCGTCGCTGCTGGTGAAACTTGCGATGAGGAAAAGTGTCAGAATTTGCGCCAACATTTTGTTCGATCGTCTAATCCGTTTTCAATCCGTGTAATCAGTGGCTATAATCGCTCACTCTTTCCAATCCATGTGCGCCCAGAATCATGAGACTGTCATAATACTTGACTTCGGATCGCAGTACACGCAACTCATCGCGCGGCGCGTCAGAGAAGCGGGTGTTTATTGCGAGATCCTTCCTTTCAACACGCCCATCGACACTATTAACGCGAAATCTCCGAAGGGTTTGATCTTTTCCGGCGGGCCTTCGTCCGTTTACGACAGCGGCGCGCCCAAACCGCATCCGCAACTGCTCGAAGCGGTCGATTGTCCAACGCTCGGCATTTGCTACGGGTTCCAGGTTTTCGCCCGCGAACTCGGCGGCGCCGTCGCGGCGTCTCCGAATCGCGAGTTTGGTTATGCACGATTGAAAGTACTCGACGTCACCAGTCGCTTATTCCAGGGTTTGCCGGAGGAACTGGACGTTTGGATGAGCCACGGCGATCACGTCACTGAAGTGCCGCCGGGTTTTCAGGTTACCGCACTCACTGACGACGCGCTGAACGCGATGGAAGATCAGTCGCGCGGCATTTATGGTGTGCAGTTTCATCCCGAGGTGGCCCACACACCGCTCGGTGCGCAGGTGCTGCGCAACTTTCTGTTTTCTGTTTGCGGGTGTCGCGGCGACTGGTCGCCCGAAGCCGTTATCGAAGATCAGGTCGCACGTATCCGCGCGCAACTCGGCGACGAAGGACGCGTGGTCTCAGGATTGTCGGGTGGCGTAGATTCCACTGTCGCCGCAGCGCTTGTGCATCGGGCGGTTGGCGAGCGGCAGACTTGTATCTTTGTCGACAACGGTCTGCTGCGTGAAGGTGAGTTCGAATCGACGCTCGCGTTGCTTCAACAAACGATGAAGCTCAACGTCAAGGGGGTGCGGGCAGGTGATCGGTTCCTCGAGGCGCTGCGCGGGATCACGGATCCGGAAGAGAAGCGCAAGCGCATCGGGAAAGTCTTTATCGACGTGTTCGAGGAAGAGGCGCGACATCTCGGAGATGTCGGTTATCTGGTCCAGGGCACACTTTATCCTGACGTGATCGAGTCAGTGTCAGTGCGTGGTCCATCAGCGGTGATCAAGAGTCATCACAACGTCGGCGGGCTGCCGGAGAAGATGAATCTCAAACTCATCGAGCCGCTGCGTGAGTTGTTCAAAGACGAAGTGCGTTTGATCGGAAGAGAGTTGCACGTTCCGGAAGAGATCCTTAGGCGCCATCCATTCCCGGGTCCTGGTTTGGCTGTGCGCATCCTTGGTGACATCACGGAAGAGAAGATCCGCCTCGTGCAAGCAGCGGATCGAATACTGGACGAAGAGCTGCGTCTCGCTGAGTTGTACAATTCGGTGTGGCAGGCTTTTCCAGTGTTGCTGCCCGTCTCGTCGGTGGGTGTCATGGGAGACGAGCGCACATACGAGCGCTGTATCGCGATTCGCGCGGTCACGAGTGTCGACGGCATGACTGCCGACTGGGCACGACTGCCGCACGATCTGCTGGCGCGTGTTTCGGCCCGGATCGTTTCCGAGATCCGCGGGATCAATCGGGTTGTTTACGACGTCAGTTCCAAACCACCATCAACCATCGAGTGGGAATAAGTTTTAGCCACAGATTACGCAGACAACACAGATAATGCAGGACCGCCAATTCGTACACCTTCATCTTCATACTGACTACAGCCTGCTCGACGGCGCCATCCAAATCAAACCGCTCTCCAAACGCGTTGAGGAATTGAAAATGCCCGCGTGTGCCATGACCGATCACGGCAACATGTACGGCGCGATCTCTTTCTACAACGCGATGAAGGGTCGTGGAATAAAACCCATCATCGGTTGCGAGACTTACATCACGCGCGGCAGCCGCAAAGACAAGGCTGCGAGCGCGCCCGGTGAAAAGGCGAACTTCCATTTGATCCTGCTGGCGCAAAACTATGAGGGTTACCAGAACCTCGTGCGGCTCACGTCGAAGGCCTACACCGAAGGTTTTTACTACAAGCCGCGCATCGACAAAGAACTGCTCGCGGAGCACAGCAAAGGACTGATCGCGCTCTCGGCGTGCATGTCAGGTGTGCCCTCGGCGTACCTGGCTCAGGAGAAGTGTGACGAGGCAGCGAAAGCTGCTATCGAGTTTGAAGAGATTTTGGGGAAAGGGAATTACTTTCTCGAGATCCAGGAGCACGGTCTCGAACCCCAGCAGCGCATCCGCAAGAACCTCGTCGAGCTTTCGAAGCGAACGGGCGTCCCGCTCGTTGCTACGAACGACGCGCACTACCTGATGCCCGATGACGCGCGCGCTCACGACGTTCTGCTCTGCATCGGCTCCGGCAAGACTGTCAATGATTCGAATCGTCTGCGCTACAACAGTCCGTACTTCTACGTTCGATCTCAGGAGGAGATGTGGAAGATCTTCGGCAACGAGCTGCCGGAAGCGCTGACGCGCACCGTCGAGATTGCCGAGCGCTGCGAGCTCAAACTGCCTGAGCACGTCAACTACTTACCGCAGTATCCGATTCCACAATCCGAGGAAGGTCTCTCGGCTGACGATTACTTCGAGAAGGTTGTCCGCGGGGGCTTTGACAGACGTCGACAGCAGGTGTGGGACGCGCTCGCCGCGCGCGGGGAGTTGAAGCAGCCGTTCAGCGATTATCAGACGCGACTCTCGAGCGAGATCGAGATGATCAAGCAGATGGGTTTCGCCGGCTACTTCCTCATCGTCTGGGACTTT
>DATNDM010000264.1:0-3608 GCA_035553235.1 Pyrinomonadaceae bacterium
TTGCTCTGTACGACCAAACATACGGAAGTTTACGCTTGTCTGGCCGCGTTCTCGACGATCACGTGTTCAGGTCGGTTGTTGAAACCGCAAAGACACTGTTGCAGTCCCAGGAATTTCAAAATCTCTCCTTAGAAACCCTAAACGCTCTTGATGAGTTAAACGGCAGTTGCCGGCGTGAAATGTCGAGCTTCTCTTTTGACTCTCCAATAAGTCTAGAAACCTCAAGTGAGAGCTACATTCAGGTGATCAGGCCAGGCAGCACCGGACTAAACGTGAGGAGAAGTAATGAGGAATTTGTCGTTGAGGCCGTATTTTACAGCCCGCAAGTTGGTGGGCTTGCTTACCGAGGGCGTTATCCGTCCACAACCGGGGAGACAACGAAAGACATAGTTCCATTGGAGTTCATCACGGAAATCCCTGGTGAGAGCAAGATAGGCCAATACAATTTGAACAGTGGGGAGATTGAAGAGTTCAACATGCTCTAGTCTCGGAGTGTTATCGCACAACCTTCTTTTGTGGTTTGTGGCTAACTTTGAAAGCAAGAATCGGAGTGTTGCGGGTGATATCATTCGAGCATGACAGTCGAAGAAATCCCGTGGGGGCAGGTTTCACACGATCTTGATGCTGACGGGAATGCGGTCGTCAAGGGTGTTCTGTCAACTGATGAATGCGACGAAGTTCGCGAGCTTTATCAAGAGCGAAAACTGTTCCGCAGCGAAGTCATCATGGAGCGTCATGGCTTTGGACGTGGAGAGTATCGATATTTCAAATACCCGCTGCCCCCGCTGATCGCGTCACTCCGCACGTCGCTTTATCCTCACGTGGTTCCGACCGCGAATCGTTGGAACGAAGCGATGGGCGTCAGCGTGCGCTACCCGGCGATGCATGCAGACTACATTCGACGCTGCCATCAAGCCGGCCAGGATAAACCAACTCCCTTGATCCTCAAGTATGAAACCGGCGATTACAACTGTCTTCACCAGGATCTCTACGGCGAGCACATCTTCCCGCTTCAGGTCGCAATTCTGTTGTCAGAGCCAGACAAAGATTTCACTGGCGGCGAATTTGTAATGACCGAACAAAGACCACGCATGCAATCGCGGCCTCTGGTTGTGCCGCTGCGAAAAGGCGACGGCGTCGTATTCGCTGTTCATCATCGTCCAGTGCAGGGCAAGAAGAGTGTGTACCGCGTGAACCTGCGGCACGGCGTGAGCCGGCTGCGGTCCGGCGGTCGATTCACACTCGGCATAATCTTCCACGACGCTCAGTAAAGATGTTGCTGTCCGTTCTGCAGCCTGCGATTCGGCCCTTGGCCTTGCGCTACACGCTTAGTCTCTAATTCGCCCTGGAAAAAGACTGCAACGTTACAACTTATTCTGCACAACATCGGAACGAACCGCAGTATATAAGCCGCGGATGAACGCACGATAGACGCAGATCTGCGTTCATTTGCGTTTATCCGCGGCTTGACTATCCGATCGGTAAGCGGACCTGAAAACACGTATCACCGGGTTTCGATTCGAAACGAACGTTGCCTCGGTGCCTGCGGACGATGCGCGCCACGGTGTCGAGACCGAGGCCAGTGCCCTCGCCGACTGCCTTAGTCGTAAAGAATGGCTCGAAAATGCGCGACCGCACCGGTTCCGGAATGCCCGCGCCGTTGTCACGAATCTCAACCATGATGTCAGTCGGTTCGCGCTTCGTACGCACCTTCAACGTTCCGCCATTGCTCATCGCATCAACAGCGTTAACGATCAAGTTGGTCCAAACCTGGTTCAGTTCACTGCCGTACGCTTTGATCAGCGGCAGCGACTCAGCGTAATCACGCGTGACGCTGATGTCCTTCTTTTTCAACTTGTACTTCAGAATCAGCAGCGTGTTGTCGAGACCTTTGTGAACATCCAGTTCCTGGACGCTTGCCTGGTCCATGTAGCTGTATTCTTTGATCGCGCCGACCAGTTCGCTGATGCGCGTCGTCGCGGTCTTGATCTCACTCGCCAGCTTCGCCGCTGCCAGTTGACAGTTCACTCGCGCCAACACGTCGGCAGTCGCGGTTGCAGGGATCTCGCCCAGAAGCCGTTCGAGCGCGACTGAATCCATGCCGGCTTCGACGAGGTTGGCCGACATCTGCCAGGGCTCCGCGATGTCGTGTGCTTCAAGCCACTCGGAAACGTCATCTTCACGATCACTCTGATCGAGCGAGTTCAACTGCTTCGCCGTAGCCGTATGATCGATTGCCTTACGTTCGAACGCGTCGATCGATTCCTGTTGCTGCGCAGTTAGATCATGCGCGCAAAGCCGCATGTCCGCCGCGCGCAAGTCCTTCAAAGTCTCGATCAGATCGTTCGCCGCCCGCGTCGCGCCGGCTGCCGGATTGTTAAGCTCGTGAGCGAGACCAGCCGAAAGTTTCCCGAGCGCCATCAACTTATCCTGCTGCTGATCAACTGTCGTCGCTTCACGCACGCGATCGCTCATGATCCCGACGAGCCGTTCGACCAGCACCGGCATGCGCTGCATCATCTCGGGAAAGAGCCGCACCGGAAACCACAACAGCCGCACATCAGTCACGGCGTAACCAGTAACCTGAAACTCAGTCATGCGCGAAAACGGCAGCATTCCGCTCACTTCCGTTTTTCGCTCGCCTGCTCGCGCGATGTAAACAACGTCGTGATCGGTCTCGTCCCAGTAGGCGTGGACCTCGCCTTCAAGATAGACCACCATCGCTTCGGCCTTATCGCCTTTGTGAAACATAACCTGGCCCGCGGAAAAGCGACGGTCTTCAGCGTTGTCAGCGAACCACCGCAACTGCTCGTCCGGTAGATCGGCAAACACATGCACGCGACGAAGTGCTTCGACTTTATCCGGCGGCGAAGAGCTCGTTGGGACGATTGCTTCAATGCCGCCTGAAACTATTTCTTCCATCTCTCACACGACCTTGCTTAGATATTGATGCACGAATGAAATCGCAACCGAACCCTCGCCGACGCCCGACGCCACGCGCTTCACCGAACCATGCCGAACATCGCCCACGACAAAGATACCGGGAACGTTTGTTTCCAAAAGCCCTGGGTCACGATCGAGTTTCCAGCCATTTGGCCGCTTGCCATCGCGGGTGAGGTGCGGGCCGGAATAGATAAAACCGCGTTCATCGCGCTCGACGATGTTCGCCAGCCAGTCTGTGTTGGGTGCTGCTCCGATCATGATGAACAGCGAATTTGCCGAAACTTTGTTTACCTCGTTCCTCTCGGAGCAAAGAATCGAGATCGCCTCGAGGTGATCGTCGCCATGCGCCTCGACGACAGACGTGTTGAATTCAATCTGAACGTTCGGAGTTGCTTTTAGTTGATTGATCAAATACTGCGACATTGACGAAGCGAGTGACGAACCACGCACGAGCATGACGACGCGCCGCGCGTATCGCGAAAAATACATCGCGGCTTGCCCCGCACTGTTTGCGCCGCCGACGATGTAGACGTCTTCGTCTTTGGTCGACATTGCCTCGGTCATTGCGGCGCCGTAGTAAATCCCCGCTCCAGTCAGACGTTCAACTCCCGGCGCGTCCAGCTTGCGCCATTGCACACCGGTCGCAACCAGCAAAGCATGGCAAC
>DATNDM010000265.1:0-3371 GCA_035553235.1 Pyrinomonadaceae bacterium
GCGTCAGTGCCCGTGCCTGCATACTGAATGACGTCGCCGCCGTGATACACCGTCCCCGCAACCGGCAACGTTATCGAAGCAACGGGCGCGCTACCCTTCACGACCGTGAGTTGCGCCGCGTTACTCGTCACACTTCCAAACTGGTTCGAAACAACGCAGGCGTAGAGCGCGCCGTTGTCGGTGAGTTGTGGCGTGATAGTGAGTGTGGGCGTATCCGTACCTGGACCATCGAGATTCACGCCATTGCGTTGCCACCGATAACTCAGCGGCGCCGCGCCTGACGCCTGAACACTGAAACTCACGGGCTGACCTGCGGCGACGATAGCGTTCGCCGGTTGCTGCGTGATTACGGGTGACTGCTGGCTGGTGAAGTTAATCTTGAAGACTGCTCCACCGGTATTGGTGTCCTGCCCTCTCTCGAGATAATAAAGCGTACCGTCCTTCGCGACCTTCAGATCTACTGGAAAGTTAGTGAAATGAGCGAACACTTGCGAGCTCAGGTTGTTGATCTGAAGCGATCGAATCCAGCCTTCACAAAAATCAGCGTAAAAGTATGACCCGGTGTACTGCGCGGGGAATTGCGCACTGCCGGGCTCATAAAAGGCGCCGGCCGTAATCGCGCACCCAAGACTGTCGCTATTCGAACCGTGCGCGTACGCTACGATCGGACTCTGAAAACGTGGGTCACTCGTGAAGCCTTCAGTCTCAGGCCAACCATAATTTCCGCCGGAAATACCCCGGTTGATCTCTTCCCACGTGTCTTCACCAACGTCGTTGATGAACATCGACTGGTTCAAGTTACTGAACGCGAAACTGTACGGGTTGCGCAGTCCGAGCGCCCAAATCGCGCGGTACTTGCCGCTCGCGGTCTGAAAGAACGGGTTGTCACTCGGAATCGATCCATCGCTGTTGATGCGCAGGATCTTGCCGAAGAGGGTCGTGAATGATTGTGAGTTGTCGCCGTTGCGATCGTCACCGACGGCCACGTACAGCTTGCCGTCTGGTCCAAAGCCGATGTTGCCGCCCTGGTGCCAGCCTAACGGGCCTGTCGACTCATCCATGTCGAAGAGCGGCGCCTCGCTCGCCGGGTCCGCAATCGTCGGCCCGGCAGTGAAACGGCTCACGCGATTGTGAATGTTCGGCGTCTTCGCGGTGTAGTAAACGTAGAAGAAGTTGTTCGTAGAGAAAGCGGGATCGAGCGCGATGCCGAGCAGACCGTGCTCGCTGAACGAGTCGGCGTCGACGGTTAGATACGGTGTTGAGCGCAGCACGCCGTTTTCAATGATGCGAACTTTGCCGCCCTGCTCGAGGACGAGTATGCGACCGTCGGGCAACAGCGCCATGCGCGTGACGCTCGTCATGCCCGTTGCGACTTGGGTGACGGTAAAGCCGTCCGGAACCTGCGCGCCGAAAGCGGTCAGTGCGCCGAAGGTAAAAACGAAAAACAGAAGAAAGATTTGAATTCTGGGCGATGTTTTGGCTTGGGAGTTACTGCGGGGCATGCTCTTGTTCACCTGGTCCTTGTTTCCCGAGTTCTAAAACCGAGCGCCGATCGGCGAAACGCTTACGAAAAAATCCCCAGAAAAAGTGCATCTCGAGTTCCTGCTGAAATTCGAGATCCGCTTTCTTTGTCAGACGATTTCGTAACCAATCGAACGCGTTGGAACACGTGCGGCGATAGAGATGAGACGGCACATCGAATAGCCGGAGTTTCGATGACTCAAACTCTGCGTCACGCATTACCGCATAAAAATGGCCATGACCACAATACCAGCGACGGTGATAATCCTTCGAAAGACGTTCTTCTATCACGTGTGCGTAAACAATCAGTTCGGGTACGTACATAAGCCGCTTCTTCGCGGCGCTCATGCGCAACTGAAACTCGTGGTCTTCCATCGAGCCAACGCTGTCTTTCACGCGCTGCAACTGCGGATGAAACAGGCCGACGTCTTTGAAAACGGAAGCACGCACGGCGAGATTGGCGGCGACGAGTCCCGCGCCTTTGTGAACATTCAGCTTCAGTGGTTTATCGCCGAGATCGAGCAGCGCAAGCGGCGTCCAGTATTTATCGGTCAACCACGCTGGAAATTTTGTTTCCGGATGAGGCAGGACCTTGCCGCCCATGCAGTCGGCTTCGGGAAACCTCTTGAATGCATCGCTGATCGCGGAGACCCAATTGTTTGCGGGACGGATGTCGTCATCAGTGAACGCAATGATCTGCGCGCGCGCGGCGGCAATGCCTCGGTTGCGCGCGTGCGAGACGCCCTGATTTTCTTCGAAGAGATAGGTGAGTTTTTCGTAGCCCGGTTTCTCGCGTAGCTTCGCGATCACGTTGCGAGTATCGTCGATCGAGTTGTTATCGACGACGATCACTTCGTACGCCGTTGTGCCATCCTGGTTGATCAGGCTGTCGAGCGTGCCAGGCAGGATCTCACAACGATTGTACGTAGCTACAACTACCGAAACCTCAGGCTCTGTCATCTCTCTTTTTAAGCCGCAAAAAGCACAAGAACACAAAACGTTTAGACTAACTGCTTATACGTCTTTGTGCTTTTTGTGCCTTGTTGTGGCAAACATTCGGTTTTGTCTGGGGGCGGGGAGTGGCGGCAGATATATGGCATGTAAAATGTGTCGCGCAGATGGCGATCGTAATCTATTCGCACGGCCATACACCGCCGGCGCCAATCGATGTCGATGCCGTATGGCGCGAGGCGATGTCTGATCCCCGTGTCGATGAAATACATACCTGGACCAAGACCGACTGAAGAACAATCAAACACCATCGATCCCTCACCCGGTTCGACATCAATCAACCGCCCGAGCGTTTCGCTGCTGAAGAATGAACACAAACGCCCTTCCTGCGAATAGAACTGCACTTCAAAAATCACATCAGTCAGCGGTTTGTCGACACGGTAATTCAAAACCGCTTTCATCGGCTTGCTCGTCTCAAACGTCAAGCACTCGTTATCGTTCTCGTCGTAGAAAGTTAACGACGTGACCACCGCTTCACCAGTCGGTTCGCGTCCCCAACTGCCCGCGCCCGGACCGCCAAGTTGCCCGGACAAGCTTTGATATAACCCGATCGTCTCAGCCGGATCGCCATCAGCTTCGATCTGGCCCTTCTTCAAAAGTATGACGCGATCGCACAGTTGCTGCACCGCGCGCAGGTCATGCGAAATGAAGACGATCGTCGTTCCGTTCTTCTTCAGCTCTGTGATCCGCTGAATACACTTGCGCTGAAACGAGGCGTCGCCGACTGCCAGCACTTCGTCCAACAGCAGCACGTCGGGATCGAGATGCGCGGCAATCGAAAATCCAAGTCGCACGTACATCCCCGACGAGTAGCGCTTCACCGGCGTATCGATAAACTG
>DATNDM010000266.1:0-5072 GCA_035553235.1 Pyrinomonadaceae bacterium
AATCTGCGTAATCTGTGGATAAGCAAAGTTCACAAAAAGGAGAATCCTGAGCTTGTCTTCCGTTCCGGGTCTGATCCTCGAAGCAGTCCTGCGTCACAACAAACAAGACGCACTCAACTACCGTTCTGAAGGCAAGTGGCACAACATCCCGGCAGCAACATTCGTCGAGCGCGTGAAGAACGTGGCGCTTGGTCTGGCGGGGCTCGGCGTCCGACCCGGCGATCGCATCGCACTGCTCTCGGAGAACCGGCCTGAGTGGTCCATCGCTGATCTCGCGATTCTGAGTCTCGGCGCGATCAACGTTCCCATCTACACAACGCAGGCGCTCGATCAGATCGAGTACATTCTTGCCGACTCAGGCGCGCACGCCATCTTCATTTCGACGCGCCGGCTTTACAAACACGCGCAACCAGTACTCGCGAAGCGTCCACTCCACCACGTGATCCTTTTCGAGCCTGAAGTGGCGGAAGACGTCGAGCACGGCTGTGCCCTCGAGCAGTTGGAACAAAACGGGCGCGCGCTCGCGGAGCAACGTCCGGGCGCGTTCGACGCCTATTTGCAAGCCGTACGGTCTGAAGATCTCGCGACGATCATTTACACGTCAGGCACCACTGGCGAGCCGAAAGGCGTGATGCTGACGCACAACAACTTTGCTTCGAACGTCGTTTCGATCGCGAAAGGATTGCCGATCACCGCGACTGATGTGGCGCTTTCGGTGCTGCCGCTGTCGCACATTTTCGAGCGCGACGGGTTCTACGTCTTCTGTTATTGCGGCGTGTCGGTTTACTACGCAGCGTCGTTCGATCAAGTCGGAGAAAACCTGCGCGAAGTGGCGCCGACAGTCATGACAGCCGTTCCGCGACTGTTTGAGAAGGTCTATCACCGCATCATCAAGAAAGGCATGTCGGCGAAAGGCTACAGGAAGTCGATCTTCATGAGCTCGCTCGCGGTGGGCCAACGTTACGGCGAGTTGAAAGACAAGCGCAAGTGGGTGTTCCCGCGACTCGCGATCAAGCAGAAGTTCGCGGACAAGCTCGTGTTTTCAAAATGGCGCGAAGGCGTCGGCGGGCGTTTGCGATACTTCGTCTCGGGCGGCGCACCGCTGTCCCCGGCATTGTCTTACTCGTATCTCGCGGCGGGCATACCAATCCTGCAAGGTTACGGCGCGACGGAGACGTGCATCGTGTCAGCAAACCGGCCCGGTAATAATCACGTCGGATCGGTGGGAATCCCGTTTGACGGCATCGAGATCAAGATTGCCGAAGACGGCGAGATTCTCGTGCGTGGTCCAAACGTGATGCGGGGTTACTACGGTCAACCGGAAGCGACCGCCGCCGTGCTCAAGGATGGCTGGTTCTACACTGGAGACGTCGGGCACATCGAGAAAAACGGGCATCTGTACATCACGGACCGGAAGAAAGATCTATTCAAGCTTTCGAACGGGAAGTACGTGGCGCCGCAGTTGATCGAGAGTCTGTTGAAAGAAAGCGAGTTTGTAAGCCAGGTGGTGGTGGTCGGTGCTGGTCGAAAGCAACCGGTGGCCTTGATCGTCCCGGACTGGGAAAACCTGCGGGAAGCGCTTGGAGAGACAGCGCCTACGGACCACGTCGAGTTAAGCAAACTCCCGGAAGCGATCAAGATCGTTCAGCAGGATATCGCGAGGCTCACTTCATCACTCGTCGACTACGAACGCATCCGCCGCGTCGCCCTCCTGCCAAACGAGTTCAGCATTGACGGCGGCGAACTCACTCCCACGCTCAAAGTCAAACGCAAGGTCATCGACGAACGTTATGGGGATCTAATCGAAGGGCTTTACTAACCACGGACGACGGCTTTGCACAAAAAGTCGGTGACATTGCTTTTCTCTGCGCCACCTCTGCGTTCTCTGCGTCTCTGCGGTTAACTGATTCAGCATTAACTCACCGCAGAGACGCAGAGAACGCAGAGGTGGCGCAGAGAAATCAATAATTCGGCACTTTTTGTGCAAAGCCACGGACGACACCGATCTTAAATCCGGATTTCGATCCGGTTATCCGCGGTTAAGGATTGACTCGGCAAGAATCCGCAGATTCATCGGAATCTCTGGTGTCGCGTATCTGATGGTGGCTGGCTCATGATGCGCGAGTAGCCGCAGTTCCGCACAACAAAAATCACAGTCCTTCAGGTGCTCTCTCACAGTCGCCGCGATTTCCGCCGGCAGGTTCTGACAGCGAAACGAAACCAGCGTCGCTGAGGCAGGACACGCGGCCGTCTTGCGAAAAGGGACTGTGGCTTTTGACGTTTTCATTCAAACCGTCCTGAGATTCACCCCTAACAAACACGCAATTCCTCCCGCTTTCCAGCGTTTTTCTTAACTTTTCTGCTGGTTTTAACACGTGTAAAAAGATGTTGCCCCTTATTTAGCATTCTGTTACCATGCCTTCGTCAGTCAGCCGCCATAAGCCGCGACTGACGCATCTCCAGGAGCACCAAACCGCGATCCAGCGGTAAAAAAATCGGGCAAAAACGAAGTTTCTAACAGCTTGCTATCGGCTGACACCTGTCATTTCTATGCCGAAATAACGGACGCACCAACCATCCGCGCTCACAACCCCCACCCGATTCCAGACACGACTCCCGACGAGTAGGGCGAACAACATCCAGTGAAATCGATAAGCGAAGATCCTGAAAAAGCAGCGGACCTCGAGCCGGGTACCAGTCGCCCGGCGCCGAGAGAGCGCCGCCCCGAGCGGGGAAAGAATGCGAAATGGGTGGAAAGCCTGCGGTCTTCCGACGTCAATCGTCTCTGGACCGAGCTGCACCGCATAGTTTCGCATCATCCGCTGGTACGAGCGTCGCGCAGCGCCGGACTCCTCGTCGAAGAAGGCGCGGGCGCAGCTTATACCGACCTGACCCAGGAACTCTTCGTTCAACTACTCAGCAAGAACCGTTTCGAACACTACCTCGAAACGGCGATGACCGACTACGAGATTGAATGCGAGATCAGCCAGATCGAGCTGACGAATTTGCTGACCGCCGAGTTGCGCAAGCGACATCCCGAGAGTTATCGCATGGCGCGTCGCATCTCGACGTTGATTCAGTCGAGCCCGAATTTCCGGCGTTTCGATACGAGTGGTGTTGACGACGAGCCACATCGTCGCCTCGCCGATCGTGTTTATGGTTTGAGCGAGTGGAAAGACGACAAGTCACGCCGGGGGGCGCACGACGTTGAGCAGCGCGTGCAGATCATCGCGGTACGCCAGCGCGACACGCGCATGGTCGGCTGCACTGGTGATTCGCAGATCGTGATCAGCAATGCCGATCTGGAAGACTTGATCGTGTCGGTGCTCGACGCGGTTGATTCGCCGGTTGACGTGCGCACGTTGCGCAGTCTGGTGATGTCCCGACTGCCGGTGATGGATATTTATCTCGTTCCGCTGGACGGCGACGACAGCGACAACGAAAACGGCAACAGTTACGAGCCCGTCGACAAGCGCGAAAATCCCGAACAAGGATTGCTGCGGCGTGAGTCGGAGCGCGAAGCGGCGAACTTTGTCGAACAGTTCATGGCGAGCCTGAACGAGGCGGTGCGCGGGAAAGTGAAGCAGTACAACCGCATCATCGGCGTGTTGTGGTATTGCTACTTGAGCCCGGACCACGCGACACAGTTGGAAGTTGCGGCCGTGTTGGGTGTTTCTGATTCGCTCGTTTCGGATTATCGCCGGCGTATCGAGCAGGAGTTGCGTGCGCTTTCGTTTACCGAGGTTGAGGAAGCGAAGCAGTTTGAGCTGGCTTTGCGAAAACATGTGAAGTCGCTGATGTTCGATTTGGAAGAGAAGGTCGTAAGCGTCTAACTTTTATCCACAGATTACGCAGATTTCGTATCCACGGATTACGCAGATTTCGCAGATAATTTTTATTATCTGTGTAGTCTGTGTAATCTGTGGATAAACGTATGGGACTGAAACAAATCGCGGGACAGTCAAAGACGCTGATCATTGCGCACCGGATTGTCGATAACTGGCGCCGCCGGCGTGCGTTCAGGGCTGGGAATACGGTTACGACATACGGATCGACGCACGAGTCGTGGAGCCTCGAGAAGAGCGTCGACTACATCAATCTCGTCTACAACGAGTACATCAAGTATTCGGGACGTGGTGCGGAAGCGTTTCGCGGCAGTCGCATTCTCGAAGTCGGACCCGGCGACAACTTCGGTGTCGCGCTGAAGTTTCTTGCGGGCGGTGCGAAGCAGGTTGTTTCGCTGGACAAGTTCTATTCAGAGCGAAACATCGAGCAGCAGACGAGGATTTATCGCGAACTGCGAAACCAACTCTCGCCTGACGAGCGAAACGTTTTCGACGACTGCATTAAGCTCAATAGCGAGATCGTCCTGAACGAAGAGCGGCTGAAATACATTTACGGACACGGCGTTGAAGAAGCGGATCAGATTCTCGAGCCGGGTTCGTTTGACTACATCGTTTCGCGCGCGGTGATTCACAACGTTTACGACATCGAGCGTGGTTTCGAGGCGATGGATCGTTTGCTGGCGCCGGGCGGACAGATGCTCCACAAGATCGACATGAGCGACGAGAACATGTTCAGCAGTCGCGGCATGCACCCGCTGACGTTTCTCACGATTCCGGAAGGCATTTACTACCTGATGGCCAGCGATTCCGGAAAGCCGAATCGCAAGCTGATCGGCGACTACGCCGAACAGTTGGACAAGCGCGGTTACGAGTCGAGAATACTGATCACGGCGGTGCTGGCCGTGGGACTGCTCGCGTCGCCCAGGGAAAAGATCGAGCACGGGGTCGACTTCGGTAACAAAACTCTCTCCCTGATAAACGAGATTCGCCCCAAACTCGCTGCTCCGTATCGCGACCGCTCCGACGCCGAGTTGGCGGCCACCGGCATCTTTCTTGTGTCCACAAAAAGCACAAAACTGACAAAAAAATAGTTTAAGACAGGGCCGCTTTGAGTTTTACTTAAGTTTTTTGTGCCTTTTGCTTTTTATTTTGTGCGGTTTGTGGGCCGGACTTGTGGCTGGAAATAAGGCTATTTTCGTTGTTTAATGGCTGAGATGAGGCTGTTCG
>DATNDM010000267.1:0-6222 GCA_035553235.1 Pyrinomonadaceae bacterium
TTGCTCTGGATTCGACTCGGTGTCGCTACCGAAGGCAATTCCCTCATGGCCCGCGTCCTCGAACACGGCGACCTGACTTTCCTCGCTGCAAAACTCGCCATCGGCGCCTTCGCCGCTTACATTCTTTACCGCTGCGCTCACTTGCCGCTCGCGAAACGTGGTCTCAACGTTGTGCTGGGAATTTACGTTATACTGATGCTCGTGCATGTTGCGACGGCTTGTGTCGCGCTGGGCTGGCAGACGCCCGTCATCGTTCTCGGTTACGTCGAAAACCTGCCGCACGCGTTGCTGTCTCTGTTCGTTTAAGAGAACGAAACCCGCTGCCGCCGTCCTGCGTTGATACAATCTGCTCGCAACGACACTCGTTTCGAAAGCATCTTACAAGCCTATGTTAACCACCTCCTGCCCAAATTCAGAATTTTAGAGAGGCGAGACGTCTTATGTACAAACTTTCCGCACGCCAGATTTTATTGATTGCGATAATTTCAGGGGTATTTGCGGCCGGAGCAGTTGTAATCCTGGACCGCATTAACAACCGGTATTCGCCCTCGCAAGCCGCGTTTACCGAAACACCGCCGGCTGGTATCACCGATCCCACCGTCGCCACTGACGAACAGAACAATATCGAGGTTTACCGCACGCTCAGTCCGGGCGTGGTATTCATCCATTCAACGTCTTACGCTCGCGACTTCTTCGGTTTCGTCGAACCGCAGGAAGGTTCCGGCTCCGGTTCAATTTTGGACCAGCAGGGAAACATCCTGACGAACTATCACGTGATTGAAGGCGCGCAAAAACTTTCAGTCAGTCTCGGCGGAAAGAAAGACTATCCGGCGGAAGTCGTCGGCGGCGACCCGGACACTGACCTCGCGGTTATTCGGTTGACCGAAAAACCTGTCGGCGGACTAACGGTTGTTCCGCTCGGCGACTCAGACAAGCTGGTCGTCGGTCAGAAAGTGCTCGCGATTGGCAATCCGTTTGGTCTCGACCGAACGCTGACGACCGGTGTGATCAGTGGTCTACAACGACCGATTCGCGCGCGTAACAATCGCCTGATTGAAGGCGCGATTCAAACCGATGCGTCGATCAATCCCGGAAACTCCGGTGGGCCGTTGCTCGACTCGCACGGCCGGATGATCGGCATCAACTCGCAGATTCTTTCCCCGTCCGGTAGTTCAGCGGGCGTTGGTTTCGCGGTCCCGGTGAGCATCGCGAAGCGCGTTGTCCCACAGATACTGCAAAACGGACGTGTACGGCGTCCGAAGCTCGGCATCAGCACGCGCGACATCGCTTCGTTGCGTAATCAGATCGACTTGCCGGTTGAAGACGGTGTGTTGATTTACCAGGTTGCGCGCGGTGGTGGTGCGGCTGCGGCGGGGTTGCGCGGAGTTCAGCAAACCGAGATGGGCGACGTAGAACTCGGTGATATCATCGTCGGCATTGATAACGACAAGGTTTCGAATTCAGACGATCTGTTCCGAGTGCTCGACAAGCATCAGATTGGCGAAACGGTTCAGGTTCAAATCTGGCGTGACGGCCGGCGGATGTCCGTGCCGGTGCGCTTGATGGAATCACCTGATTCGCGGCGCTGATCGCGTGTAAAATGCGGCGCTATGCACCAGACGGCCCACTTCTTCAATTTGGGTTATGGCTGGCTCTGTAAACATTGCAGCGCGGAGGCCGCGGAACGCAAACATCACGGTCATCATCACGGCGCCCAGCCTCCGCAAGGTCCCGCGTTGGCGAAGTGGGTTGATGAGGAACACTGGCGGGGGCTCGTTTGCCCCCGCTGCGGTATTTCAGAGCGAATGGGTTAGCCACAAGCACAAAGCCATCCACAGATTACGCAGACTATTTAATCATTTTGCGTAATCTGTGGATGGCTTTGTGTCTTTTGTGGCTAAGATCCGAATTCGCTTTCGTAATCACGCAAACTTCTTGTAATCACGTCCTGCGCTTCGGTGCGATCGTATACATCCACGATCTCGACCTTCTTTTCCTTATCACTCGGAAACTGCTTGTAACTCAGGAAGTAGTGCTTCAACCGATCGATCAAACCCTGCGGCACGTCGCGAATTTCAACGATCTTTCCGTAAGCAAGATCTGATTCCAGGACGGCGACAATCTTGTCGTCAGCCTCGTTACCATCGATCATTCTCAATCCGCCGATCGGCCGCGCGTGCAGAAAGAAACTGCCATGCGTAAACGACTTCTCCGATAAAACGCAGATATCCATCGGATCTTTGTCGCCCTCGATGCCGGTGCGACCCGTGCGCGTCGCACACAGCTCCGCGACCTCGCGACCGCAATACGTTTGCGGTATGAAACCGTAGAGCGTCGGCGACATCGACGAAAACCGCTGCGGACGATCGACCCGCAAGTGTCCCGACCACTTGTCGAGCTCATACTTCACGGCGTCGGTCGGAAGGATCTCGATGTATGCGTTGACGAGTTCGGGCGTGCGCGGCCCCGGCGTTACGCCGTGCCACGGATGCGCCTGGAAGAGTTGCTTGTTCACGATTCATTTTAGCCGCAAAAAGGCGCAAAAAGCACAGATAATTAATTAGATGGACGGCTCAGTTTTGGTTTCATTTGTGCTTTTTGTGGCTTTTTGCGGCTAAAATAATCGCGAACAATGGCGGCCAGTGCTGAAATCATTACCAAGCCTGTCGCGAGCGCGATCTCTTTGCGCTGGATCATCAGCGCGCGCGACGACATGATCTGGTTCATCGGGTCAGTCGTCTCGAGTTATGCGTTGCTGATTCTGTACGTGAGCGGGCTTGTTCCGCTCGTGCCGATGGTCGCTGCGTGGGCCATTCTGATCGACGCGCCGCATGTCTTCGGCACGTTCTCACGCACCTACTTCGATCGCACCGAACGCAAGAATCGCGCGCGGCTGCTCTGGGGCTCCCTGCTGTTTTTCGCGATTGGACCAGTGCTGGTGCTGGCCGGCTTTGGTTTGGTCTTCTTCTTCGTCGCGGCGTTGTGGGCCTACTATCACCTCGTCAAACAGCACTACGGCTTCATGGTGCTTTACAAAAAGAAGAACGGCGATCTTGCGCGTATCGACAACTTTCTCGACCGGGGGTTGCTGCTCTTTGCTTTCAACTATCCGTTCGTCGAGTTCATCGCGCGCGATCCGGAAGCGATGGCGCGTGTGCCGGCGTTGTTGCGCGGCGGCGTAAATGGTTTCGCGAAGATTTTGCTCGCGGGCACGATCCTGCTCTTTCTCGTCTGGATTGGACGACAGGTGCAGCGCGCGATTCTTGGCGAGGCGTTGAATGTGCCGAAGTATCTGCTGTTAACGGCGGCCATTCCGATGCACTGGATCGTCCTGCTCACGCCGATGCCGCACAAGCCGATCGCGATCGTGGCAATACTCACGATCTATCACAACTTCCAGTATCACCGGCTGATCTGGTTTCACAATCAGAAGTACGCGAATGCGCGAGAGAAATACGGCGCGGCTGAATTAATTAGTCGCCGCGTGATTTACTACGTTGCTTTCGGGGTCCTTTTCGGAGTGATTTATCAAGGACCGAGACAACTTCTGAATAACCTCGGATCTTCGTCAATCACATATCTGGGCATCTCGTTTTTGTGGGGATACGCGTTTATTCATTACTACCTGGATTCGAAGATTTGGAGAGTGAGAAGGGATCCGTCGGTTAGTAAGGCATTGCATATTTAATCTTCCCCGTGCTCATCGCCATTGAAGTGCAGAACGGTTGATTCGTCGTCCATGATGGTTTCGAGGTGAACGGGGCGGCCCCAGAGAGTGTAGACGTGCTCGAGGGCTTTGCGGGCGTAGCGCATGTCGAGTTCGGTGCCTTCGTAGCTGTGCTTGATGTAGAGCTCGCGGTTGCCATTGTAGTCGCCATCCTCAACCTGCAAATACGGAAATCCGAAATTCGTCATGTTTGAAACGAGCTGATCGCGCACTTTCTCCCAGCGCTTCTCCGTGATGGTCCACTCTTCTTCCTCAACCAGCTCGAACACAAACAAGTCGAGCTCTTCGCACAATTCTTCAGTCAGATAGTTGCGCAAAAACGAAACATCGTTATCGAGCTCGCGCACTTCGAAAATCTTGTCGTGCCCTTCATTACCCGCGCGGCCAAACTTGTCCCGCTCTTCCTGCGACGGCTCGTTCCAACGCCGCTCGATGTCTTCGTAAATCTTGTAGCCGAGGTAGTACGGATTGAGCTGGCCCTTTTGCGGCGAGACGACGCCCGAGTGAAGGTTCGCAAACTCGATGTGCTCGTTGTCGCTGAGATCCAGTTCACGCATGATGCGCGCGTGCCAGATGCTGGCCCAGCCTTCGTTCATGATCTTCGTCTGCATCTGCGGCACGAAATATTCCATTTCCTCGTGCACCATCGCAATCGCGTCCCGTTGCCACGGGGCGAGCGAGGGCGAGTTTTTCATGAGGTAGTAGAGCAGATCTTTTTCCGGCAAACGCTCGCGTGGCTTGTCGTTTTCCTCGTGATCCACGACCTTCGCGTCGTGTCCCTTCTTGTCGAGAAGCCACAGGTCGTCATAGCGTCCTTCTTTCACGGGCTGCTCGGCGCGTCGCTTTTCTTCGGCGATCGGAATCTCACGTTTGATGAAGAAATACGGATCGATGTGCTCTTCGATCGCGAGCACCGCGTCGAGGAACCGTTCGACCGTCTTGCGCCCGTGCTTAAACTCATATTCCATCATGCGCTGCGCGTGCGTGGATACACTTTCCACCATGCGGCGGTTGGTTTTTGAGAAGTACGTGTTGTTTTTGAAGAAGTCGACGTGCCCGAGCACGTGCGCGATCACCATCTTGTTCTGAATCGGGCTGTTCGTTTCGAGTAGAAAACCGTATGCCGGGTTGGTGTTGATAACGACTTCGTAAATTTTCGAGAGTCCGAAGTCGTACATCGTCTTCATGCGATGATATGTTTTGCCGAACGTCCAGTGTGAATAGCGGCCTGGCAATGCATACGAGCCAACCTCGTACATCACGGTCGCCGGCACGATCTCGAAGTTGGTCGGATACGGATCGAGACCAAACCGCCGAGCCACTTCCCAGATCTGCTCGACTGCCTTCTCGAGTTCTTTGATCTCCTTGTCTTCCATCGAATTATTTTAGCCGCGGATGAACGCAGATAAACGCAGATCAGCGTTAATTCGCAGCTAAATCTCTTTTCCCGAAAAATTGTTTCAGCGCCGGATATACATCTTCCTTATCGTCGATCCGGACGCCAACAAACCGATCCTTGTGCTGCAATCGATCACTGAAGATCGAAAGCAGCGCACCCGAAGAACGCCTGTAACTCGACGAACCTTCCTCGCCAATCTCACCGTAACCAAACAGATTGCACGTCGCGATCAACTCGTCCGCGAGTCGCACTGCTTCTTCGTTATCCGAGTAGTAGTTGTCGCCGTCCGAGAAATGAAACGGATAAATGTTCCAATCCGAGGGACGATAACGCTGCTTGATGACGTCGAGAGCAAGCTGGTACGCGGACGATACGACCGTGCCACCCGACTCACCCTGCGTAAAGAACTGCTCCTCGCTCACCTCTTTCGCTTCCGTGTGATGCGAGATGAAAACGATCTCGACGTTGTCGTACTTCGTTCTTAAAAAACGGACCATCCAGAAATAAAAACTGCGCGCGATGTATTTCTTAAGCTCACCCATCGAACCCGACACGTCGATCATCGCGATCACGACCGCGTTCGACTCGTAGCGCATCACCTCTTCCCATGTCTTGAACCTCAGATCCTCTTTCTTGATATCGCCGAACCGCGCCCTTCCTTCCCGCGCATTGCGACGAATGTTTTCGAGAATCATGCGGCGCTTGTCGAGATTAGCAATCACCCCCGTGCGGCGAATCTCGTTGAACTGAGTCTTGCGCGACTGGACCGCCTTCTTCGCTTTCTCTTCGAGATAAGGCAGGTGCAGGTCTTCGAAGATCAGCGCGGCAAGCTCGTCGATATTGACTTCGGCTTCGTAATAATCAGCGCCTGCTTCCTGCCCCGCTTGTCCTGATCCTTGTCCACTGCCCGGCCGCGATTCGCGTCCGATCACGTCGCCCACGCGCGTCTTCCCGTCGCCCTGGCCCACGTGTTTCGACTTTTGATAATTGAACCGAAACTTGTATTCGTCGAGTGCTTTGATAGGGACTTTGACAGTGCGCTTGCCGTCGGAAAGAATGATGGCCTCGTTCGAGACGATCGAGCCGAGGTTTTTGC
>DATNDM010000268.1:0-4684 GCA_035553235.1 Pyrinomonadaceae bacterium
GCCGTGCGCTGGCTCAGGCGGCTGGGCGTGAGATATTTGCGGACGGGGCTGAGTTGGTCAGACACTGAGCGGCCGAATTATGAAGCGTGGTTTGATCGGATGATGAAAGCGCTCGAGCCGTTCGAGTTAACGATCACATTCTGCTTCACGCCGGAATCGAAAGGAATTAAACCACATCACACCAGCGCACCGCGCGATATCGAGGAGTACGCTGATTACTGCGCACGCATGGTCCGACGGTATGCCTGACAAGATTTATAAGATGTTTTCAGGATCTACATGTAAATCTTGAACCATCTTGCAAATCCTGTCCAACATATTTCACGGCCAGCACCGGCAACATCACAACGAGCGGCATCACCAACACAAACCCAAAGTGCTCCCAGAATCCCGGCCGATGAAACGCTCCATTAACAAACGGGACACCCAACGTCATTACGTAATAGATAACGACCGGGAACATCACTAATCTTCTTTCCATCACCACGAACAACAACATCAAAAATCCAAAATAAACGAGGATCCCCTCGAGCCGGTGCAGTTGATTCGGCGTCAACCCGCTGACCTCAATCGACCGTCTCTGTATCTCCAGCGCAATACAAATCCGCACCGCGTTCGTAATCACAGTCGCCACATACGCGACCGCAAGGCTGATCGGAAGAAAGCGCCAATTAACACTTTCAAACCGTGCTTGCCACAACCGTCGCAGCGCGAGCATCACAAACGCCGTGATCAGAAAATTCACTCCCGCACACGGCACAGCGATCACGAATGTGTAATCGCTGCTCATGTAACCCGTGTACGACTCAAACTGAAAAGACCTTCCGCTCAGCAACTCCACGATGAACGTGGTCGGGGCCAGTATCCACCGCAACCCATTCGCAGTGGCCGTGGAGTAATACTGCTTGAGTGCGAAGGCGCACAGCGTGACCGTCGCAAGCTGTGCGCCCCAGATAAACCTACGCCGACTCATACGAACAACTTTCTCCTGCGCAGGATCATGATTGTCGCGACGAGGAGCGAACCTGCTATCAACCAAATCAACTCAGGTTCACTACCAACTTCCGCACCGCCCACTGCGAGATCACTGACTCTCAACGGCAACGGCAACGGTTGCTTCACGTCCTGTGCGTTGCCGTTCGGATTCGTCACAACTTCACGAACCGCAATGAACGACGTGTAGCGCGTCAACAAGTTGTACTTCAATCCAAGCCTCGTAACTTCCTTGATGCTCGCTTCCGAAATGTCAGACGAGCCGTAGTCAGACAACTCGGCAATCCGAGACCGCGCCCACAGGTAACGCAACGCACTGTTAGCTTCATCCGGTTGACTACCGGTGACATCAAGACGACTGACGTACTCGCCTTCACCTGTCTTGCCCGTGAGTTCGATTGTTCCCGCCACTGGTCCACGCCATTTACCGAACAGAATGATCGGGCGTTGTGCCAGCAGATCGGGGAAACGCATCGGGTTCACGTCGTAAGTGTCGAACCCAATCGAACGCACCTGGATGTCAGTCAACACCGGCGTCTGAATGTACTCGCGAAATTTATCGGCCATGCCTCCAGCTTCCGCTTCGTCAGTGACTATGAACGGCTCGCCCATGCCGGCCTTTGCGATGCCTTCGATCAGGTAACGATTGACCGAGCCGCCGATGCCGAACGCGAACACGTTACAGCGATTCAGGTTCGCGCGAATGTGATCGAAGACGCCCTGTTCACCTGAGACGTAACCATCAGTGACGAGCACAACGCTGCGCGAGATACCGTCCTGTCGCGGCAGACTCATCGCGTTTTGAATAGCCGCGAGTAATTCGGTCCCGCCGCTGCCACGCTGTTCGTCCAGCAACTTGATTGCGCGCGTGATGTTCTCCTGGTTTGCTTGCAGTGACTGTGGCGAGAGCACCGTCGAGTCGCCGGCAAACAGCACCACGTTGAACAAATCGGTGGGGCGCAGTTTTCCGATCAGGTCTTTGAGCAGTCGTTTCGAGGTGTTCAGCGGAAAACCTTCCATCGATCCCGAAACGTCGACAACGAAGATGTACTCGCGCGGCGGAATCGCGGCGGTTTCGACACGTTTCGGCGGCTGGGCCATGTAAAGGAAGAAGTTCTCGTCCTGACCCTGAAACAGCAACAAGCCTGACGTGATCTGATCCCCAGCCAGACGGTAGCGCACGACGAAGTCGCGATTGCCCTGGAACGGATTCGAGTCGTCGAGCGTCAACTGGGCCACGCCCGCGCTCGGCCACTGCGGCATGATCTGATGTGACGGGCAGGTCAGATCATAAACCGGCACACCCGCCGCAATGCGAGCCGAAATGTGAAGAGCGGTGGCCGGCTGTTCGCCCTGATGTTGATAAGGAGTCTCGACAAAGCCGGCTTCCTTCTTCTTCTCATCGTCAGGCGATGCGTAGCGTGGTCCAACGACTGTCGGAAACACGAGTTCGTAAACGTTGTCGGTCGGAACGAGGAGTTCGGTGTAACGCAGTTCGATCTCGACTTGTTCCTGCGGCATGATATTGGCCAGGCTCATCGAAAAGACATTCGGTCTCTGCTGTTCGAGCAATGACGCGCTCTTCCCTTCCTCTTTGGCCTTCTCGAAATCCTGTTTTGCCTGTTCGCGTTCTTTGATCTTCGCGACGATGATCTCGTCGCCGATCTGCATGCGCATCGAATAGACGGCCGCGCGTGTCGATGCGGGAAACACGTACGAGGCGTTGATAGGGCGTGATCCTTCATTACGATAGATTTGCCGGACTTTGACGTCGGCGATAACACCTGAAACTGAAATTTGGACGTGGGTATCTTTGAGTGGCAGATGGTCGACGCTCGGGTCTCCCTGGACCACGAAATAGGGCGCGAGTGTTTTGTCTTCCGGGGTCTGCGCGCGGCCGGTAGTGAACGCGACCGCGACTGCGATCAAAGCAACGAACAGGTTTCTGAAGTGGACTTGCATGGGTTCCTCTCCGCCTTTTGGCGATTCAAACTTGGGCCTCGTTGGCCCCTGTTTACAACGCGCAAATCCTAAGGCGCAGAGGAGGTTGAACTAACGATACAGACCACAGGTCAGCACCGTACCGCCCACAGTCGAGACGAACACTAGCCACAAAAAGGCACAAAAGCACATAAAAGAATTCAGCTCGTGCCCGACGAATTCTGCTTTTCTTTTTATGTGTTTTTGTGCCTTTTTGTGGCTAGTTTTCAATTGAAATATACTTCGTTGTGCGCTATGCAAAGAATCGAGCTCAAAGGGCTTTCTCCAGAACAGATCGACCGCCTCCTGCCGGAAGGATTGGTCTCACTCTGCTGGCGTGGCAGCGTCGCGCACGGCATGTACGTCCCGAAGTCTGATCCTGATTCGATCGACGATAAGGATGTGATGGGTGTCTACATTGGACCACTCGAACATTATCTCGGCTTTGGGCGCAAAGATGTTTACGAGCAGTGGGAGGGTGAATGGGACTGCGTCTTCTACGAGCTGCGGAAGTTTATCGGTCTGTTACTCAACTGCAACCCGAATGTCTTGAGTCTGCTCTGGCTGAAGCCGAACGGGATCATTTACGAGAATGAGCTCGGCGCGCGTCTGCGCGAGAATCGCGATCTGTTCGTCACGAAGAAGGCTTATCACTCGTTTTCAGGCTACGCACACGCGCAGTTTAAGAAGATGATCTCATTCAACCAGGAAGCGCAGGCATTGATGAGTCAACTCGAGGATCAGCTCACTGCGCTTGGGATCGATCCTGAATCTTCCGACGCGGGGCATTCGCTGCGCACACTGGAGGGACAGCCATTTGTCGGTGCGACATCGGAGACGATGGAAGTCGTGAAGCGCTATCGCGGCGAACGGCGACGTTATTACAGTGGCGGCTACATGGGCCAGAAGCGTCGTGAGTTAGTGCGTCGCGTTGGTTACGATGCCAAGAACGCAGCGCACTTGATTCGTTTGCTGCGCATGGGCATCGAGTTCTTGATCGAGGGGACGATGCACGTCGAACGCGCGGACGCACCCGAGTTGCTTGACATCAAACGCGGCGAGTGGCCGCTCGAGAAAGTGAAGGCCGAAGCTGAGCGCTTGTTCCAGCTCTCGCAAGAAGCCTACGTCCGTTCCTCACTTCCCGCCGAGCCCGATACCGCTCGCGCCGAACGGTTGTGCGTCGAAATGATCTCGGCTTATCACAACCTCTCGTGAGTTGAGTTGTGACTTGAACGGGCCTTGCACGAAAAGTGTTTTTTACCACTCTCGGATTCTTCTCTGTGACCTCTGCGTATCTCTGTGATCTCTGCGTAACTGTAGTCACGAGAATATCTAACGCAGAGATAGCAGAGATACGCAGAGACCGCAGAGACGACTTCAAATCCCGACAGGACTACTTTTCGTGCAAAGCCACTTGAACGCTTGCCGCAAGTTCACCCAAAACCGAGAGATTTCGCATCTCTACAGTAGTAAGAGCTGAATTCAAAATTGGGTTTAACAACTTTTCTTCATTGTGTGTTTGCATAGTGATTCGCTCCGTAAAACATTCATCAGTTGAAAGTTGACGGAACCTGCGAGGATCCACAGCGATTATGTCGCTAAATAGTGAAGAAATGATAATCCAATAATTTGGGAATCGTCAACGAGTTCCTGACTTCGACATGAGGCCCGCTTCCTCACGCCGCGGGAATGGCCCTCGACAAAGTACGCG
>DATNDM010000269.1:0-6866 GCA_035553235.1 Pyrinomonadaceae bacterium
AACAGTTTTTCCTTTGGTCCAACCTCGCCCATCCAGCGCTCTTCCCACGCGTCGTGCGCCGCGTGAAACTCGCCCGCGTTGTAAAGATCGATGCCCGCAATGTACTCGATCGGATACGCCGCAATATGAGCATCGAGATAAGCCGTTTCGATCATTGTGCGTTGAGTCGAGACGCGATCACCTTCGCGGCGGTAGCGCCCGCGCCGGTGGCGCTGCTGATTGTCGGCGCAAGCGGATTCGACACGTCGCCCACCGCAAAGACCATCGGCACGTTCGTTTCCTGTTCACGAGTGACCACAACGTAACCGCGCTCGTCCGTTTCAACTTGTGCTCTGAACAAGTCGGTATTCGGCTCGACACCGATGCGGATCAAAACGCCGCGCACAGCCAGTTGAAACGGCTTCAATCCCTGTTTGCGCTGGATCTCAACTGCCTCGACGCGATCGTTACCGATGATACGCGTCAGCACGGATTCCGTGAAAACCGTGATGCAGTGCTTTGCCTGGAGCTGTTCAATGAACTCGCGGCGCGCGCGTAGCTTTTTCCCACGATGCACGAGCGTCACGGTCGGGCAAACTTCCGCGAGCAGCAACGCATTCTCAACTGCCGCATCACCACCGCCAACGACGCAAACGTCGTGACCGGCGAAAAGCTCACGATCGCGAGCGCCGGAACCTATCATCCCTTTCCCGATAAACTCCTTCTCGCCCGGCACACCCAACTCGCGCGGCCTCACGCCCGTTGCGATCACAATCGCGATCGAGTGGAGTTCCTCGCCACTCGCCAACACGAGCCGCTTCGTTTTCAAATCCACAGAACTGATGCTGGTTTGCGTCCACAGATCAAACTCAGCACTGTCGACATCCGCGGTGAAGTGTTCGAGCAGTTCTGGGCCATTGCGGGCCTTCAGTCCGAGATAGTTGTTGATCGGATTGTAGACGCGGTGAAGTTGTCCGCCGATCTGTTCAGACTGTTCGAGGACGAGCGTGTCGAGGCCCAGCTCATCGCACCAGAAAGCGGTCGAGAGTCCGGCTGGTCCGGCGCCGATAATGATTACGTCGTGCATCGCGTTTACGAAACTGCGGCCAACGATGACGACTTCTCCAAAACTTCCGCGACCTGATCCGGCGCTAAACGCGACGCCGCCAACGTTCCAGCACTGTCGAGAAACTTTACCGCCGAAGTCATCTCGCGATTATCAGAACGCCAACGTCCGTTCGGGTTTGTTTCTTTGCTGTTCAGCAACTGCAACGCCGGACCGAGGTCTCGTCGCGCAATGTGCGGACGCACGACTGTCTCCGCCCAAGAGTAGTACGGATAATCGATTCGATAAAACCAGCCTGAACTCGTGGGAATCGCGATCAGAAACAGTTTGCCGCGCGCGAACTTCGAGATTGCGGTGTAAGGCGCTGAGTGTCTCGTCGGACTGAAACCAGTGCCGTCGAAAAGTTCCGGTGCAAGCGTTACGACCGAAATGTCTGAATGCTCGACTACCTTCGATCTGCCACGTTCGAAACTCTCGATCGCAGCGACAACACGCTCCCAACCTTCGCGCCACAACGACTCATATTCATTGATGTTCGTCAGCAAATGCTCGACCTTTGGCAACACAAGATCGTAAGCGCGCGCATCGTCGTCAACCTCTTCGCCCGCCAGCAGGCGCGCGAGTGGTGAGCCGTCATCGTTATTCGGGCTCGCCTGATCCGACCCCTGAATCGCGATACTCACGCGAACACCGTCGTCGCTCGAGTACTCCGAGAAATCACCAGCCTCGGCAGCGGAGATCAGCAAGTCGCGATAAGCGAGCGCGCGTTCGCCAGTTAAAACCGTCCAGCACGAAAGCGCGCCGTCAGTATCGAAGTGATTATTCGTCACCAGCTCGATACCTTGCGTCAGCACGGCGCGATTCGGCGAAGCAACGAGATTGAGCGCGATCTCTGTGGAAGTATCCGCCTTCACCTCGGTTGGAGTAATATTCCCTTCCCAATGCGAGAAGTGAATGCTGTTGTCGACCGTGCCATCGACCGACAGCTTGGGAACGTTTTCGAGGGCTTCTGTGTAAAACTCGAATCTCATGTTTGTAGTGTAAACCAACTAACGGAAGAACAATATGGACGAGATAACTCCGGCAGAACTCAAACAGCGCCTCGACAAAGGCGACGATATTCAGATCGTAGACGTGCGTGAGGACAACGAAGTCGCGATTGGCCGCCTGCCAAACTCGATTCACATTCCGCTCGCACAGATCCTGGCGCGCATGAACGAGATCGACCCGAACCGCGAGACAGTCGTGCACTGCAAAATGGGTGGACGCAGCGCCCGCGCTATCGAGGTGATGCAGCGGTCAGGTTTTCGAGGAAAATTGATGAACCTGAAAGGCGGGATTCTCAGGTGGTCGGATGAAGTAGATCCGAGCGTGCCGAAGTATTAGCCGCGATTTTCCCGGATAAACGCCGACCTGCGTTAATTGCGACTTTATTTCGTGATCCCGTCGAGCTCGATGAACCGGCTGAGCTTCGTGATCACCATGCCCTCTTCACACTGCAAGCGGCACGACAGCGCCGGGCGGTCGCTCTGCTCGGTCTGGCCTTTCATGTGATACCAGACCTGGCAGTTCGTACATTCACCATTCCAGCAGAAGTCGCCGTAAGAGATCGTGTTGATTGAGAGGTATTGGAAGCAGCGCAGCAGCCGGTTTTTCTCGGGTACGTTGACCTCGCTGCCCATGATTTCGAGACTGATGAGCTTCTCATACGGATCGAGCAGATCCGAGGCACCCCCGTCAAAGCTGCCGCTTTGTTCAGCCATAGGCAGCGGCAGTATAATCGCTCCCTGCTCAAATTTGTACACAATCAACTGCGGGGGTTATCAATTTGGCCTTAGTGATCTATACCAAGCCGGGATGTCCATACTGTCAGCAAGCCCGTGATTACTACAACTCCAAAAGCATTCCTTTCACCGAATACGACGCGCAAAACGACAAAGCGCGACGCACGGAGATGTTCTCCTATTCCGGTGGCGACCCGACGGTGCCATGCATCGTGGAAGATGGGAAGTATGTCGGGTCGGGCTGGGGCAACCCGCCTCGCGGTTGAACCGTTCACGATTAACCGGCCGTGCGCCGGTGATTCAACGAAAGAAGCTGTCTCCCCTTTGATTAAATTGTGCTTTTTATGAGGAAGGTCCTTTATGCGAAACCAATCCCGTTGGCTTTTTCTGCTGCTGCTCTTTGTTCTGACAACTCTCCCGCGAAATAGCCAGGTATTAGCACAATCAAATGGAGGAGCGGGCGCGCCTCAACCACCAATGGCAGAAAAGAAACCAAAAACCACGAATATTCACGGCACAACACTCGTCGACGACTACTTCTGGCTGCGCGAGAAAACGAATCCCGCGGTGATGGCGCACCTGCAAGCGGAAGACGCCTATACCCAGTCAGTGATGAAACCGACTGAGGCCTTGCAGGAGAAGTTGTACAAGGAAATGCTCAGTCACATAAAACAGACCGACACGAACGTGCCTTATCGCCAGGGAAATTACTTTTACTACTCGCGCACTGAGGAAGGTAAACAGTATCCGATCTTCTGTCGCAAGAAAGGCAGTCTTGAAGCGCCGGAAGAGGTCGTGATCGATGTAAACGAGCTCGCGAAGGGCCAGAAGTTTATGAGCGTCGGCCTCGTCCAACCCAGTGATGATGGCAACCTGCTCGCATATAGCACTGACAACACCGGTTATCGCCAATACATGCTGCACTTCAAAGATCTACGCAGCGGAGTGCTGCTTCCGGACCAAGCCGAGCGCGTCACCAGTTTTGCATGGGCCAACGACAACAAGAGTTTCTTTTACGTCACCGAAGATGCTGTAACCAAGCGCAGCGACAAGGTTTTCCGTCACGTGCTCGGCACCGACAAGACGGAGCTTGTTTACGACGAAAAGGACGAGCTTTTTGACATCGGCGTCGACCGATCGCTCGACAAGGCGATGATTTTTCTCGCTGCGTTCAGCAAGACCTCAACTGAGTCGAGCTACCTGCGTGCAGACGATCCGAACGGAACGTTCAAAGTCATCATCCCGCGTTCGCCGGAGCACGAGTATGACGTCGACTATCGCAACAACCTTTTCTACATACGCACCAACAAGGGCGCAAAGAATTTCCGCATCGTCACCGCGCCGGTGAACGATCCTTCCGAGAAGAACTGGAAAGACTTTGTCGCGCACAATCCCGCGGTGAAGATCGAGGGGATCAATCTGTTTGCGGATCATGCAGTGCTTTCTGAGTGGGAAGGCGGTTTACAACAGCTCGAAGTCATCAATTTCAAAAATAACGAGCGACATCGCATCAAATTCCCTGAACCGGTTTACTCGGCGGGTCTGACTTCAAATCGTGAATACAACACGAGTGTCGTCCGCTACGTTTACAACTCAATGGTTACGCCGGCTTCGATATTTGATTACGACATGAATACCGGCAAAACGACGTTGTTGAAGCAGCAGGAAGTGCCGGGCGGTTTTGATCGAAACAACTATCAATCGGAGCGCGTGTTTGCGACCGCGTCAGACGGAACGAAGATTCCGATGTCGATGGTCTATCGCAAAGGCGTGAAGATGGACGGCAGCGCGCCCTTGCTGCTTTACGGCTACGGCTCGTATGGCGTATCGATTCCGCCAGGGTTTTCGCCCCCGCGCCTGGCTCTGCTTGATCGTGGTGTGATCTACGTGATCGCGCACATTCGTGGCGGTGGCGAGCTTGGGGAAGAGTGGCGCCAGGCCGGCAGGATGATGAACAAGATGAACACGTTCACCGACTTCATCGCCTGCGCCGAAGCGCTCATCAAGAATAAATACACGTCGAAAGATCGTCTGGTAATTCAGGGCGGCAGCGCCGGTGGTTTATTGATGGGCGCCGTGTCGAACATGCGTCCGGATTTGTTCAAAGCAGTCGTGTCGCAGGTGCCGTTCGTCGACGTGCTGAACACGATGCTCGACGCGAGCCTGCCGCTGACGACGAGTGAATACATCGAGTGGGGCAATCCAAACGAGAAGGCCGCATTCGATTACATGAAGACGTATTCGCCTTACGACAACATCGCGAAGAAGGATTATCCGGCGATGCTCGTGAAGGTTTCGGTGAACGACAGCCAGGTGCCGTACTGGGAAGGCACAAAGCTCGTCGCCAAGCTGCGTACGATGAAGACTGACCACAATCCACTGCTGTTGAAGGTCAACTTCGGCGCTGGACACGGCGGTGCGTCCGGACGTTACGATGCACTGCACGAGACGGCGTTTGACTACGCGTTCATGCTCTGGCAGATGGGTATCACGGATTAGCTGGGTTTAGAATATTTCCCGCAAAGGCGCAAAGACGCAAAGAACCTGTTAAATTCTTCTTTGCGGCTTTGCGCCTTTGCGGGAAAGCCTTTAAGAATGATTGGCTCGACTCTAGGCAATTACAAAATCCTCGAAAAGCTCGGCGAGGGCGGGCAGGGTACGGTCTATAAAGCCGTCGACTCAAAACTCGGCCGCACGCTCGTCATCAAAGTCCTGCCCGCCGAGCTGACGCAACGCGAAGCGAATCTCAAGCGTTTCGAACGCGAAGCGCGTCTCGCTTCCGCGCTCGACCATCCGAACATCTGCACCATTTTCGACCTCAACGAAATCAACGGCATCCACTTCATCGCGATGCAGTACATTGAAGGGAAAAACGTGCGGCAACTCGTGAATGGCCGCCCGTTGTCGCTCGAGAGTGCTTTGTCGATCGCGCTGCAAACCGCGGACGCGCTTGCCGCCGCACACTCCCGCGGCATCATTCACCGCGACATCAAAGCCGGCAATGTGATGGTGACGCCCGGCGGACAAGTCAAAGTTCTCGACTTCGGATTAGCAAAACTGCTCGACGAAGAAGCCGCACGCACATCGGGAATTCATCACACTGAAATTACTGAAGTCGGTGTTCCGTACGGCACTGCGACATACGCAGCGCCCGAGCAGGCGCGCGGCGATCGCGTCGATTCACGTGCGGATATTTTCTCCACTGGTGTACTGCTCTACGAGATGCTGACCGGCACGTGGCCGTTCCAGGGCAAGACGGCGGTTGAAGTGCGTCATGCAGTGCTGAACGATGAGCCCGAGCCGCTCGCGAAGATGAGGCCGGGCCGTGTGCCTGCGAAGTTGCAGGCAGTGCTCGACAAAGCGCTCGCGAAAGATCCGCGCAATCGTTACCAAAAGATTTCATACTTCGCCAACGATCTTCGTGAGATCATCCGCGAGCTCGGCTCGGATTCACTGCCGGGCATGGATGAAAGCACGACGCCAGTTGCGCCGAAACATCTCAAACAAGCGAGCCCGGTTACGCGCGCGCTGCGTTGGTTGACCGGTGCTCGGACTCCGGAGACTGCGTCAGGGCCGAGATCAGGCGGACGCAGCGGCGACGCGCAGGCGAGCCCGTTAACGAGTCTCGGCGATCGCGATCGGAAGAGTGTCGCGATTCTTCCTTTCAGGAATGTCGGTAATGATCGTGAGATCGATTTTTACCAGTTCTCGCTTGCTGATGCTGTGATTACGGAGCTGGCGCGCGTGCGAGCGCTCGTCGTGAGGCCGTCGTCAGTCATCGTTAAGTATCAGAATAAGACCGTCGATGCGGCTGAAGCGGGACGCGAGCTCGCGGTTGATGCGATCCTGACGGCGACTTTTCTTCGCGCCGGTGATCGGCTGCGTGTGACTGCGCAACTGCTCGACGTTCGTACCAGCGAGATTCTCTGGAGCGAGCGTATCGATGCGGACGCCAGCGACATCATCGGCGTGCAGGACACGATCGTGCAGCGGATCGTCGAAGGTTTGCGGCTCGAGCTTAGTCCTGATGAGAAAGT
>DATNDM010000270.1:0-2055 GCA_035553235.1 Pyrinomonadaceae bacterium
ACCAGATCGATGTCGGAGGCGTAGTTGAGCTCCATCGAGCCGAGCTTGCCGAGTGCGATGACGCAAAACTCGGCCGTCGCAGTGCGTCCGCGGTCATCGACACTGCGCGGGAGACCGTAACGGTTGTCGAGATCCTGGCGCGCAAGACTCAACGCGTAGTCGAGGATCGCGTCGGCGAGGTTTGATAACTCTTCCATCGTCTCGACGAGCGTTTGTGAGCGGCGAATGTCGTGCAGATAAATTCGCAACAGCTCGCGACGGCGAAAACGCGCGAGCAGCACTTGCGGATTCAGCGATGAGTTCATCAATGCGAAGCGCGCGAGTGCTTCCTTTAACTCATCGCGTGTTCTGACACGCGGATCGGTTCGTTCACGCGAAAGCCACGGGAGATAATCGGGATTTTGTTCAAGCGTCGTGGCAAGCAGCGGGCTCCACGCCGCTAGCGCGAGCACGTCTGCGAGCAAAGCAGGTTGTTTGAGGACTTTCTGATACGCGCGCGGCTGCTCCTTCGCGAGGCGCTCGCTGAAGAGACGAGCGCCATGCTGATCCGGGAGATCACGAAGCAAAAATTCGACGTTTGACATTGGAGCCGCGGATAAACGCTGATTGCCGCTGATCTGCGTTTATCCGCGTTCATCTGCGGTCTATTAAATATCGTAATAGAGCGAGAACTCCAGCGGGTGCGGGCGCATGCGCAACGGCGTGATCTCGCGATCGCGCTTGTAGTTGATCCAGCGCTCGATCAGTTGCGGGCTGAACACGTCGCCTTTCAACAAAAAGTCGTGGTCGGCTTCGAGCGCCTTGAGCGAATCGTCGAGCGTACCCGGCAGCGTCGGCACATCCTTCAACTCTTCCGGTGAAAGATCGTAGATGTCCTTCTCGAGCGGATCACCCGGATCGATCCGGTTCTGCACGCCGTCAAGTCCCGCCAGCAACATCGCCGAAAACGCGAGATATGCATTGCACGACGGATCGGGCGGACGAAACTCCAATCGCTTCAGCTTCGGATTCGTCGAGAACATAGGAATACGAATCGCAGCCGAACGATTGCGCGCGGAATACGCGAGATTCACCGGGGCTTCAAAGCCAGGCACGAGACGTTTGTAGCTATTGGTCGTCGGCGCCGCAAACGCTACGACGGCCGCAGCGTGCTTCAACAAGCCACCAATGTAATAGCGCGCGGTGTCAGAAAGTCCTGCATAACCATCGCCCGCAAAGAGCGGTTTCTCGCTCTTCCACAGCGACTGGTGACAGTGCATTCCCGAACCGTTATCGCCGTACAGTGGCTTCGGCATAAACGTCGCGGACTTTCCAAACTGGTTTGCAGTATTGCGAACTACATATTTGAATATTTGAAGATTGTCTGCCGTGCCCAACAACGTCGAATAGCGAAAATCAATCTCACACTGTCCGGCGGTTGCGACTTCGTGGTGATGACATTCAACAGTCACACCGCAGCGGCCCAACGTCAGCGAGATTTCAGATCGCAAGTCGATCAGCGAATCAGTCGGCGCACACGGCACGTAACCTTCCTTCGGGCGAATGCGATAGCCGAGGTTCGATCCGGCAAACTCGTTCGCATCGCGACCGCTGTTCCAGTGTCCTTCATCGGAGTCGAGCGCGAAGCCGGCTGAAAACTGATCGTTGTGAAACTTGACAGAGTCAAACACGAAAAACTCAGCTTCGGGACCGAAGTAAGCAGTGTCCGCGAGACCGGTAAATTTGAGATAGCTTTCGGCGCGCTGTGCGACTGAACGCGGATCGAAGGCGTATCCTTCTTTCGTGATCGGGTCGACGGCACTGCCGATCAGGCACAGCGTCGGCTGTTCCGAAAACGGATCCATCCAGTAGCGGGTCGCGTCGGGGACGAGCAGCATGTCTGACTCGTGAATGGCAGGCCACGTATCGAAGACGCGTCGAAGCCGAAGCCATCTTCAAACTGGTCTTCACCGAGTTCGGCGATCGGGAAGGTAAGGTGTTGCCAGGAGCCGGGCAAATCCGTGAAGCGAACGGAAACGAATTTGGCGCCCTGGTCGGCAGCATATTTCAAGACAG
>DATNDM010000271.1:0-3225 GCA_035553235.1 Pyrinomonadaceae bacterium
ATTGAAGAACCTCACTGTAGCCGTTGATTGCTGTAACGGCGCGTGTTCGTTTCTGAGCCCGAAGTGGTTGGCGAAGTTAGGCTGCGAAGTGCTTGCAGTCAACGATGATCCCAGTGCCCCTTTCCCGCACGCTCCCGAGCCCAAGCCCGAGACTATGGCCCAACTCCGTGCGGTCGTGAAGGCCGGCCGCGCTGCCATCGGCTTCGCCCATGACGCCGATGGCGAGCGCCTGGGAATCGTCAGCGACCTCGGCGAGCCGCTCTCCGAAGAGATGACGCTCGCCATCGCCGCTGACATTCGTCTGCGGAAGAAGCCCGGCACGATCGTCACGAATGTTTCGACTTCGAGTGCGGTCGACATCATTGCCGCGCGCCGCGGCGGCAGTGTTGTACGAGTTCCGGTGGGCCAGGCTTACATCTCTGAAGGTTTGATCGAGCACAACGGAGTGCTGGGTGGTGAAGGCAGTGGCGGGATTACGATGCCGGAAGTTCATTTGACGCACGATAGCGCTGCCGCGATCGGGTTGATACTCGAGCACATGGCGATCACTGGTGAGCGTATTTCAGATCTTGTAGCAGCGCTGCCGCGACTAGTTATTCTGAAGCACAACGTCGATGTCGAGCCACATCGTTTGTATTCGGTGCTGCAGGAGTTCCGAGCAGTGCTGGAACAGGAAGGGCTCGAGATCGATGCGACTGACGGCATCAAAGTGACGCTGCCCGATGGCTGGGTTCACGTGCGTGGATCGAATACCGAATCGATGATCCGGATCATTGTCGAAGCTCCGGAAGATCGTTCTGCACGCGAACTATTGGACTGGGCACGCGACCGGATCCGGAAATGATCTGTGTAATCTGCGGTTAAAAATGCGAGCGATACCCACTCTCAAGATCAGTATCTCCGGCGTACGTGGCGTCGTGGGCCAATCGCTCACACCGAAACTGCTCACGCGTTTCGCTGAAGCTTTCGGTACGCACACCGGTTCGGGCACGATCGTCATCGGCCGCGATCCGAGAACCTCGGGCGAGATGGTCAAGCACGCCGTCGTCGCCGGACTACTCTCGACCGGAAGTCGCGTGGTCGACATCGGCGTGTGTCCGGTCCCGACGGTTCAACTCCAGGTGCGCCATCGGCGCGCGCAAGGCGGCATCGCGATCACTGCGAGTCACAATCCCCCTGAATGGAACGCGCTGAAGTTTATCGGCTCCAACGGGCTCTTTCTCGACGCCGGCCAGGCGCGTGAGTTACTCGACATCTATCACCAGGGTGAATACACGAAAGTCGGCGGCGCGGAGCTGCGCACGGTTGAAGCCGTCGAAGGCGCGACCGATCTTCACATCAAATCAATCCTCGATGTGCTTGGTCCACTTCCTGAACGCGCGCAGAAATTGCGTGTCGTGCTTGACTCGTGCAACGGCGCCGGCTCGCTCGTTGGGCCTAAGTTGATCGAAGCACTCGGCGCGGAAGTGATTCGACTGAACACCACACCGGACGGTTCGTTCCCACGACCGGCTGAGCCATTACCCGAGAACCTCGGCGAGCTCTGTCGTCTAGTTAAAGCGCATCGGGCAGACGCCGGTTTCGCACAAGATATGGACGCCGATCGACTGGCGATTGTTTCGCAAAAGGGCGAACCGATCGGTGAAGACAACACGCTCGTGCTCGCGACTCGCTTCGTGTTGGGACGCGAGAAAGGAGCAGTCGTCGCGAATCTCTCGACCACTTCCGCGGTCGCAGATGTTGCGAAGATGTTCAACTGCCCGGTGTTTCTGACGAAGATCGGCGAAGTGAATGTGACTGACGCGATGCAGGCGCAGCGTGCGGTGATCGGTGGCGAGGGAAATGGCGGCGTGATCTATCCGCGCATCAACTTCGCGCGCGACAGTCTTGTCGGCATCGCGCTCGTGCTTCATTTGCTCGCTGAATCAGGGAAGTCAATCACCGAGCTACTCGCAGACATCCCGCGCTACACGATCGTGAAAGAAAAGCTGGCGTGTCCTTCGGATCGAATTGCCGGAACGTTGCGCACCGTGCGGCAGGCGTTCGCCGGATTCGAAATGGACACGCGCGACGGCGTGAAAGTGATCCTGCCGGATGGTTGGCTGCTCGTGAGGGGCTCGAATACTGAGCCGATCATTCGCATCGTTGCCGAAGCGAAGAGCGAAGTACGAGCGAGAGAACTGGTCGACGGCGTGATCGATAAAATCCGGATCTAATCCGTGTTATCCGCGTTTACTCGAAAGGAAACAAATGACGCGTCTCGTATTATTGAGCTTCCTGATCATCACTCAGCAGGCCGGCACCGCGACTCTCAACGGCACCATCACCGATCAGGCGGCCGCAGTTGTAGCCGGCACAAAGATCAGGGCAACTCAAATAGACACCGGCGTCACTCGCGACGCAGTCAGCAACGAAGCCGGGTTCTATGTCTTTTCAAACATGCCTCCCGGCAACTACGAACTGAAATTCGAAGCGCCCGGATTTGCGACCATTGTCACGAAAACCGTATCGCTCAATGTTGGGAAGACCGTTACTCTGAACGCGACTCTGGAGATTGATAAAACCCGAATCGAGGCTGACCCGGTCTTCGATAGTCCACCGCTGATCGACAACACCAATTCCGTCATCGACGGTCTCATCATCTCGCGCGAAGTCGAGAGCCTCCCGCTCAACGGTCGTAATTTCCTCGAACTCGCTTTACTGATTCCCGGTAACAGTCCCGCGCCTAATTTCGATCCCACTAAAACGAACACCGTCGTCATCTCGTCCGCCGGTCAACTCGGTCGCGGCGGAAATGTGACGATCGACGGCGCCGACACAAACGACGATGTAGTTGGTGGTTCGATTCAAAACATCTCGCAGGAAGCGATTCGGGAATTTCAGATCGCTACGAATCGTTTTTCTTCACAGTTGGGGCGCTCAGGATCTTCCGTGATCAACGTCATCACTAAGACAGGCACAAACGAACTGCACGGTTCCGGTTCGCTTTTCTTCCGCGACAGCAGCCTGCAGGGTCTACCGGCGACGTTCGATCGCAGTCTCGCTCAATCACCGCCCTTCGACCGGGAGCAGTATGCGTTTGCCATCGGCGGTCCAATCAAAAGAGATAAAGCGTGGTTCTTCGGCTCGTTTGAAAACCGCAATCAGGATGGTGTGGTGCTGGTCGGAACACGAGATGTTGCGGCGCGCTCCATCAAGCGCGGCTTTGCTGATTCGCCGCTCGAC
>DATNDM010000272.1:0-3726 GCA_035553235.1 Pyrinomonadaceae bacterium
TCCGACGAAACTTACGAAAAAGTTCGAAGTCTGTCAGAACAGTTGGGCAAGACTGCGCTCGACTGCCAGGACTCGCCCGGCTTCGTCTCAAATCGCGTGTTGATGCCGATGATCAACGAGGCGATTTTTACTCTGTACGAAGGCGTTGCGAGTCGCGAGAGCATCGATGGCATCATGAAACTCGGCATGAATCATCCGATGGGTCCGCTAACCCTCGCCGACTTTATCGGTCTGGACGTATGCCTTGCCATCATGAATGTGTTATATGAGGGGCTCGGAGACCCTAAATACAGAGCGTGCCCGCTGCTGAAGCGTTATGCCGACGCCGGCTGGCTGGGTCGAAAGAGCGGTCGTGGCTTTTACGAATATTAAACGATCGAACGTTATGCCCACGAAGAAGCACGAAGCTCAAAAATAAGCAGCAACCTGTCTGAGCTTTTTGCGCTTCTTTGTGGCTAATTAGGTATAGCAGAATGCGCCCCGGCATCTCTCACTACTGTCAAAAATGTCTCGCGGCAAATCCGCTGGGCCAGGAGTTTTGCACGCGCTGCGGGACACGTTTGATGATCGTCGTCGAACCGAGCGCCACGCGATACGAAGCCGCACCCGCTAGTCTTTCCACTGACGAACACCTGCTCGAACGTATCTCAGCGGCGGAAAACAGAGTCGCGCGATTGGCCGAACGCCTCGAACGCAGTCTCGACTTGTTACTCCGTTACGCGCAGAACGCCTACTTCGATCGCTCGTTGATGCGCGCGCTCGTTGGGCTGTTGACTGAGGATGGTGTGGTTGACAGTGAGCGACTCGAGCGGATGTGGACCGAGCGCTGCCAGCGCGACACGGTGGAGCAGGAACAGAACGTGCACCGCGGTGCGTTGCGTTTGCGAATTCTCGCGAGCGCGAGTGCTTCCGACAAACAGGCATTCGAGGAGTTAATCAACGAAGGTTTCGTGCTGCTCGAAGACAAGCAAGTCCCGCAAGGCATCACTAAACTTCAAGCCGCCGCTGAGATCGCGACGGAAAACGCGCCTTTGAATTTGTTCATCGGTGAGCATTTCTTCCGTCGCGGCAAGACAAAGCTTGCCCGCACGTATCTCGCGAAAGCGCACGCTGCGCAGCCTGGTGATCGGCGGATTTCTTTGTTACTGGGATTGACGTGCGCCGACGATGGCGAGGTGGGTCTCGCGAAAGATCTCTTGAGCAACGCGACTGCCGACGGCAGTTCATCATTCGCAGGACATTACGGCCTTGGTTGGGTCTTCGTCGCCGAAAAGAACTGGCGAAAAGCGGTCGGGGAATTTAAGCGAGCACTAACGGTACGGCCGTCGCCGGAAGCGCACTACGTCCTCGGCTGTCTTTATTACGAACTGAATCGCGACGCGCTTGCCGTGCGTCACCTGCGCAAAGCGACCGAGATGGATGGCGGCTACGCCGAGGCGTTCTATCTTCTGGCGCAGGCTTACGAGCGGACCGGGCGTAAAGAGTTGGCGCGCCAGGCTTTGGAAAAGGCCGGACGCAAGAACGTGAACGTGTTTCACATGACGAAGTCGGGCACTCGCCTGATGGCGGGTGCTGACAAGCGTCTCGCCGAAGCGTTGCGCCAGGACGCTTTATCCACAGATTACGCAGATTCTAATTAAATGAGTCTGCGTAATCTGTGGATGACGTGCGCCGGATGGCGACCTCATTTGAACTGCTTCTCTGTGCAGCCTCTGTGTTCTCTGTGTCTCGGTGGTGATTTTCGGCCAACACAACCACAGAGACACAGAGAACACAGAGGTTGCACAGAGAAATCTCTCAAACCAGGGCGCTACCGTGCGCCGTCGTGCGTTGACACTTAGTGTTTCACCGCTATAATGGCCCCTTTGCGCGCATCGCGCCGAATTGACTATCGGCTGCAATGCGAGGGTTGTTATGCGTATTGAGCTGGAGAACCTGGAGGGTGGTAAGGGTGAATTCGCCCGCGTTTATCAGCCCGAGGACCTGAATCCAGTCGACGAGCGAGTGAGTTTGGTCGCGCCGGTCGCCGTGGATGGAAAAGTGCAGCTATCCGGCAATGAGGTCCTTGTCAACGGACACCTCGAGACGCGAGCCCAGGTCGAGTGTGACCGCTGTTTGAAACCGGTCGAACTGCCGGTCAACGCCGATTTCACGCTGGAATACATCAGCGGCTCCGATTACGAGTCGAGCCAGACGGCGGAGTTGACCGAAGCCGAGCTGACGGTTTCGGTGTTTGACGGCGAAGCAATCGACGTCGACGAAATCGTGAAAGAGCAGGTTTTGCTCGCCGTACCCACGCGCATGCTTTGCCGCGAAGACTGCAAAGGCATTTGCCCGGAATGCGGCACGGACAGGAACACGGGCGACTGCAATTGCGTTACGACTGATATCGATCCGCGTTGGGCGGCTCTGAAGAACTTAACTTAGCCACACAAGGCACAAAAAGCGCAAAAGATTAAGAATGAATCTTGTGCTTTTTGTGCTTCTTTGTGGCGAGACTTTACTGGAGTAATTATGCCAAATCCGAAACGACGACACTCTAAGGCTCGTCGCGACAAACGCCGCGCGCACGACGCTTTGCGCGCCCCCCAGACCACCCTGTGCCCGAATTGCCGTGAGCCCCGCATGCCACACCGCGTTTGCCCCAAATGCGGCTTTTATAAAGGTCGCGAAGTGGTGCAAGTAGACCAAAGCTAAAACCCACGACGTGCGAAGTCAGTCGCAGCATCAGTCCCAATTGACGGGCAAGGTCGTTCTCGATGCGATGGGAAGTGACCACGCGCCCCAGGTGGAGATTGACGGCGCGCTTGCTGCGACACGCGACTTCGGCGTCGGCGTCATCCTCGTGGGCCAGGCCCACAAGGTTGAGCCTGAGCTGCGCCGCTGCGGTTGGCGCGGCGACGGCGACCGCGGTATCGAGTTGGTAGATGCGGCTGAAGTCATCGCGATGGATGATCCAGTCGCCACTTCCGTCAGACGGAAGAAGAAAAGCTCTTTGAGGATCGGTTCGAAGCTCGTGATGGATGGTCGGGGCGACGGTTTTGTCTCAGCCGGCAACACGGGCGCGGCGATGGCGACGGCGAAGATGGTCATCGGCACCTTGCCCGGCGTGGATCGACCAGCACTCGCGGCAATGATTCCGACGAAAGCCGCAAAGCCCACGCTGCTGCTCGACGTTGGAGCAAACTCCGAGTGCAAACCGCACCACCTGGCCCAGTTTGCGATCATGGGCGATGCTTATTCGCGGTCCGTGCTGGGAACAATCAAACCTTCGGTCGGTTTGATGAGCATCGGCGAGGAAGAAGCGAAAGGGAACGAGCTGACGAAAGAAGCGTTTCCGCTGCTGCGAGAGTTGAGCAGTATCAACTTCGTCGGCAACGTCGAAGGCCGTGACGTTTTCTCGGGTCTCGTCGATGTGATCGTGACTGACGGTTTCACCGGCAACGTGATGTTGAAGTTGTCGGAAGGATTGACCGAGGCGATGTTGTCGATGTTGAAACGTGAGCTGATGGCGACCGCGGTCACGAAAGCGGGCGCGATGCTGGCGAAGCCGGCGTTTCGAAGTATCAAGAAGCGGCTCGACTACACGGAGTATGGTGGCGCGCCGTTGTTGGGAGTCAGTCGCATCGTTGTGATCGGTCATGGACGGTCGAACGCACGTGCGATCCGAAACGCGATTCGGAGTGTGAAAGAGTTTTCCGAGAAACGAACGGCCGAACGGATTGA
>DATNDM010000273.1:0-4608 GCA_035553235.1 Pyrinomonadaceae bacterium
GCGATCACTTGCGATGACGGTTACTTCGTGACCACGAGCAGCCAGGGCGGTGGCAAGATCCGTGAGGTGTTGTGCCGTGGAAACCACATCAGGGTAGAAGCATTGATTGAGGAGAAGAATCCTCAAAGAGGTTTTATCCACAGATTACGCAGATTACACAGACTGTTTCATGAGTCCGTGTGATCCGCTTAATCTGAGAATGGTTTTATAAGTCTGGGTAATCTGCGTAATCTGTGGATGAGTCTAAACCTTTACTCGTGCCTTGAAATCTTCAACGGTGCGCGTCAAACCTTCGCGTAACGGAATCGTCGGGTTCCAGCCGAGCGCTGTCTGCGCGCGCGTGATGTCGGGTTTGCGCTGTCGCGGATCGTCGGCCGGCAAAGGCAGATAAGTGAAGCCCGACTTCGACTCACAGGCCTTTATTACCTCCTCCGCGAGTTGCATGATCGTGAACTCACCCGGATTGCCGAGATTCACCGGCTCGTGCAGATCCGCGGAGTTCATCAAGCGAATAAGTCCCTCGATCAGATCGTCGACGTAACAAAACGATCGCGTCTGCTGTCCTTCGCCGTAGAGCGTCAACGGCTGTCCGCGCAGCGCCTGCACGATGAAGTTTGAAACGACGCGGCCATCGTCTTCCAGCATCCGTGGTCCATACGTGTTGAAGATGCGTGCGATGCGGATGTCGACTTTGTTCTGGCGGTGATAGTCGGTCATCAGAGTCTCAGCGAGCCGCTTGCCTTCGTCGTAGCACGAGCGCAGACCGATCGGGTTCACGTTGCCCCAGTAGTCTTCGGTTTGGGGATGGACCAAAGGATCACCGTAAACTTCGGACGTTGAGGCCTGGAGAATGCGCGCGCGCACACGCTTGGCGAGACCGAGCATGTTGATTGTGCCCATCACGTTCGTCTTGACTGTCTTCACGGGGTTGTACTGGTAATGGACCGGCGATGCTGGACACGCGAGGTTGTAGATCTGATCGACTTCGAGAAGTATCGGCTCGGTGACGTCGTGACGCAGCAGCTCGAAGTTTGAATTGTCGAGCAGAGGCAAGATGTTTTCCCGCCTGCCCGTGAAGAAGTTGTCGAGACAGAGCACTTCGTTGCCTTCGCTGACGAGCCGCTCGCAAAGATGCGAGCCGATGAACCCCGCGCCACCCGTGACTAGAATCCGCATCGCCGAAATCCCCCTACTTGTTGATTCTGTCTCTGCGCAACCTCTGCGTTCTCCGCGCCTCTGCGGTTAACAGTTCTCTAAAGCGCAGAGACGCAGAGTACGCAGAGGCTGCGCAGAGAAGAATTTCAATCTTTTCGCACCGCATAATTCCCCACATACAGCACATCCATCTTCGTCTTTCGGAAGCACTCGATCGCCTGCTGCGGCGTGCAGACGATCGGCTCGTTCTCGTTGAACGACGTGTTGAGAATAACCGGCACGCCCGTCAACGCATCGAAATCCGCAATCAACTGATAATAACGCTCATTAACCGTTCTCGACACAGTTTGTAAACGCCCGGAGCCATCGACGTGCGTCACCGCTGGAATTTCACGGCGCCGCTCATCTTTGATCTGGTAGACCATCAGCATCGTCGGCGCCGGATGTGTTTGCTCGAAATAGTCACCGACGCGCTCCTCCAAAATCGACGGCGCAAATGGCCGGAACGGCTCGCGCTTCTTGATCCGCTCGTTCAGAATGTCGCGCATTTCAGCACGGCGCGGATCGACGACGATCGATCGGTTCCCGAGTGCGCGTGGGCCAAATTCCATCCGGCCCTGAAACCAGCCTACAACCAATCCCGCCGCGATGTCTTGCGCCGCGCGCTTCGTTAGCTCCGCGTCGCGATAACTCTCGAATCGTAAATCGCTTTGTTCCAGTGCAGCGCGAATTTCTTCATTCGAAAACTGCGGACCAGTATAAGCACCGTGCATCACCTCGCCGCGTTCGCGCTTGAGCACGCCATTGTAGATTTGATAACAGACACCGAGCGCGGTGCCGCTATCGCCCGCTGCGGGTTGAACGAAGACACGCTTGAACGCCGTGTTCAGCAGTATCTTTCCGTTCATCACCGAGTTGTACGCGACGCCGCCTGCCAAACCGAGATCAGTCAATCCCGTCCGCTCGTGAAGATTGTTCAAGATGTGAAAAGCAATCTCTTCGAGACGCAGTTGCAGGCTCGCAGCGATATCGCGTTCACGATCCGTCAGCGCCGCGCCCTCGGTGCGCGGTGGTCCAAACAAGCGCGCGAATTCATCCGAGAACACACGGCCGAGCACGGGCGAACCTCGTTCCCACGACATCTCGACTCCTTCCGCATGATGGCGAAAGTAGTCGAGGTTCAGACGGAATTGCCCGTTTTCTTCGGTCCGAATGATCTCGCGAAACTCGTTGATGAAGCGCGGCTGTCCGTACGGTGCGAGCCCCATCACTTTTCCTTCGTCGCCGTAATGCGGAAACCCGAGAAACTGCGTCGTTGCGGTGTATACAATGCCGGTCGAGTGCGGATATTCAACCTGTCCCAACACGTCGATCGAGTTTCCCTCGCCCACGGCCCACATCGTCGAGATGAAATCGCCAAAGCCGTCGATCGACAACAGTGCCGCACGTTCGAAAGGTGAGACGAAAAAACAACTGGCGAGATGTGCGCGATGGTGTTCGATGTTGTGAAAGCGCGCGCGCAGGTTCTTCTTCGGCACGTCGAACACACGCGCGAGCTGATCTTTGAGATCGCGAACCTTCGCCGCGTTGCCGAGACGGTCTTTGATCTGAGTTCGGGCAAGCGTCGCGACACGCGTAGCTGCGAAAAGGATCTTCTTGTGCAGGTGCGCCGATGGATCACGCGAGATCCCGACGTGGTCCAAATCCTCAGCACGGATGCCGGCCTCTTTCAGGCAATATCGAATCGCCTGTTCTGGAAAACCGGCCGAGTGCTTGTGGCGGTTGAAGCGCTCTTCCTCAGCCGCGGCAATCAGCCGTCCATCGCAAATGAGCGCGGCGGCCGCGTCACCGTGATATGCATTGATTCCTAAAATAAACATGCTATCCGGCTTTGACGAAAACTCGTTTTCGGACTTCTTCTCTGTGCAACCTCTGTGTCCTCTGTGCCTCTGTGGTTAAGAATTGTTCGAAAACAACCACCACAGAGACACAGAGAACACAGAGGTTGCACAGAGAAGAAGTCGGAGACAGCTATGCTATCCGTGTAATCTGTGGCTCAGCATGGCCTCGGCCATCGCTCGTTGAAATGCATAGTAAAAACCGGCCCAGCCATCGAGAATTCCACCACGCACTATCAGGCAGTAGACCAGCATCACGGGCGGCACGATGATGCGCCAACGTCGCAATCGATCCGCGAGATTGAGTTGTGCGGGATCAACGGCACGAAGCTTTTGCGCTTCGAGTTCCGTGTATTTCGCTTGTGCGTTGAACCAGCGCTTTAGTGATTTGCGATCGTCATGAAAGATTGGCGCACGTAGCTCTTCGATTGCTCCAGCGAGCGCGATTCGTTGCGTGTGGCCATCCTGAACGTAAGCCGCCGCCTCGCGACGATAGAGAACGGTCACGGGCGGATAGATCCCGCTGCGCAGCTTTCTGCCCTTGATGCAGTAGACGAAGTTTGCACGATAGCCCGCGGTTTGCGGGTCGGGCACAAGGTTTTTCAGTTCGCGGATGAATTCCTCTGACAGGACGTAATCAGCGTCGAGCGCGAGCACCCACGGCGTCGAGATACCGGTTTCTTTGAGCCCAAATTCCCACTGGTTCCGATGGCAGTCAAACGCTCTCTGGAAAACGCGAACATGCGGAACTGACTTCGCGATCGTTACCGTGTCGTCGTCACTAAAGCTGTCAACGACGACGACGTCACGCGCCCAACTCAGCCCCGCGAGGGAACGGCCGATGTTGGGCGCTTCGTTATACGTGAGTATCAGCGGTGTGATCTGGTCCAGCATTTATCTGCGTTGTCTTAAAAGAGAGAACGCACCTCTCGAAGTTGAGCGGCTTTGCCCGAAAAGTCTGATTTCTCTGTGCAACCTCTGTGTTCTCTGTGTCTCTGTGGTTGTTTTTACGAGTAATTTCTTAACCACAGAGGCACAGAGAACACAGAGGTTGCACAGAGAAGAAGTTCGATAGGGACTTTTCGGCAAAGCCAAGTTGAGGCAAAGCATTAGCGCGTTGTTTTGCGTGCGTGGCAAATCATGTTTTTCCAGAGCCACGGGGCGCGGCCGTAGAACGTGAACTGAAGATCGTCGAAGCCGTGACTGCGCATGAGTCTTGAGAGTGTGTTGACGCTGAAGAATTTGATGTGACCGCCGTCGTGCAGCGCAGAAAAATGTGCATCCATCCTGCCGGTAGCGGCGAGCACGAGGTTCTTGAGATAGCCGTGATAAGGCGTCCCGAGCAGCACATGCCCGCCGGCTTTCAGTTGCGCGACTGTGGCTTCGAGTAGATCCGATGGCCGATACAGATGCTCGATCACATCGCTCGAGAGCACGAGGTCAAACTGCCCGAGCTTGAGATCGCGATCTATCAAGCCTTCGACAAACTCGACCTGCGGAAACGTGCGCCGCGCGACCTGAATGCCGCTCGCCGAAGCATCAACTCCGGTGACCT
>DATNDM010000274.1:0-5314 GCA_035553235.1 Pyrinomonadaceae bacterium
TTTGTGGCTAAAAAGGCTGCACTTTGAAGCTGATATTCGCCGCTGGAGCAGCATTCGTGAGCGCCTCGACGCGAATCAATTGCGCGCCGGCCTCGGCATATGCGCGCACACTCGCAAGCGTGATGTTGCCGCCACACTCGATCGCAATCGCGTTTGACCGCTCACGGGCGATTGCCGTCAGCCGGCCGAATTCATCCGCGCTGAGATCATCAATCACGAGTACATCGGCGCCGGCGTCAATCGCTTCTCTTACGTCGTTCTCACTCCCGACTTGCACCGCCACTTTATGCAGGTAACCCAGCTTCTCTTTCGCACTTCTCACGGCGCTCGACACGCCGCCGAGTATCGAGATGTGGTGCGACGTCACCACCACGCCGTCATCCAAACCAAACCGGCTGTTGTATCCACCGCCAAGCTCGACCGCGTAACGCTCGAGCGGTCGCAGTCCGGGAGTCGTGGCGCGCGTGTCGGTGATCTGCGCACCTGTGCCTGCAACTGCTTTCACGTAGTTGTTCGTCAGTGTCGCGATGCCGGAGAGTCGTTGTAGCAGATTGAGTGCGACGCGTTCGGCTGAGATCAGCACGTCAGCAAAGCCGACCATCCGCGCGATAACTTTTCCGGCCTCGACGGCTTCACCATCGGAAACAAACGCCTCGAGTTGCTGCTGCGAATCTAGCGTTAGAAACACTTCCTCCGCGGCTTCGAGTCCCGCAACGATCATGTTTTCGCCCGCGACAAAACGCGCACGAGCACGCGTGTTGCGCGCGATGATTGATTGCGTGGTGATATCGCCGCGTCCGAGATCTTCTCGCAGGAAGAGACTGATTTGTGAGTAGAGCGCACCTTCGTCGATCCAGTTCATTGCAGGTTCTCGACTGTCTGTCGGAGTTGAGACGACTGTTGCGCGATGGCTGCGATGCGGTCGCGCACTTCATTCACGCGCTCGGCTGGTGCGCGCTCTACGAAGTTTGGATTGCTGAGTTGCGCTTCGAGCTTCGCAGCTTCGGCTTGCAGTTTTTCCTGTTCGCGTTGCAGACGACGGCGCTCCTGTTCGAAGTCGATCAAGCCTTCGAGCGGCACTGCCAATTCGGCTCCGCCGGTCAACACGGCGCGAGCCGAAGCTTTCGGCGCTTCGAGTCGCTCCGTGACGGAAACTTCTGAGGCGCGGACGAGACGTGAAATCTGTTCCCGCGCTGCTGAGAACACTCGACGCCCATTCTCGTCAGGCGCTGCGACGATGATTGGAATCCGCTCCGACGGCTTGATGTTCATCTCGGACCGAATGTTCCGCACGCGCGAGATCAACTCGATGATCGCCTGCATCTCGGATTCTGCTGCTTCGTCGATCAGGTTTGCCGCGCCGTCGGGATACGCGGTCAGCATCACGGTCGGCTCGGCGCCTCGATACGCTGGATGCAATCGCTTATTGCCCGGCAGACGTTGCCAAAGCTCTTCAGTGATGTACGGCATGAACGGGTGCAACAACCGTAGCGCTTGTTCGAGTACGGTCAACAATCGAGTGCGCGCCTTTGTGCGTGCGTCGCCTGGCTGTTCGGCGGTCACATCAGCCTTTGCAAGTTCGATGTACCAGTCGCAGAAATCATCCCAGAAGAAGTGATACAGATTCTGCACCGCGCCGTGAAACTCGTAACCGTCAATCGCAGCGTTCAGATCGCGCGCGGTTTTGTTTAGCCGCGAGACGATCCAGCGATCGTGGAGCGCCCTGCTCTGTTCGAGTATCTCGGGTCTGACTTCCGCGCCTTCGGAATTGAGCAAACAGAACCGCGCGGCGTTCCAGATCTTGTTCGCGAAGTTGCGATACGACTCGACTTGTTTCTCGTTCCAGCGAGTGTCGGTACTGCCGACCTGCGCGAGCGTCAGCCGCGTTGCGTCGACGCCGAACTTGTCGAACACATCGATCGGATCGACGCCGTTCATCTTCGTCTTCGACATGCGCTGCCCCTGCGCGTCGAGAATGGTGCCGGTGATGAAAACGTCATCGAACGGCTCCTTGCCGATAAACTTCATCCCCATCATCACCATGCGCGAAACCCACAGAAAGATAATGTCGCGCGCTGTGACGAGCACTGAGGTCGGATAGAACGTTCGCAGGTCTTCGGTTTCGTTGGGCCAACCGAGCGTCGAGAACGGCCAAAGCGCGGATGAGAACCACGTGTCGAGGACGTCGGGATCCTGTGTGAGTTCGCTGGCGCCGGCTTTCGCGCGCGCCTCTTCTTCAGATCTCGCCACGATCACGTCGCCATTTGGTGTGTACCAGGCGGGAATCTGGTGACCCCACCAGAGTTGTCGCGAGATGGTCCAGTCGCGCAGGTTCTCGAGCCAGTCAGTGTAAACTTTCTTGTACGTCTCCGGGACGAACTCCGGTTTGTTTTCGCGCCCCATCAAACCGAGCGCGAGATCGCGCAGTTGGTCCATCTTCATGAACCACTGCGTCGAGATCAGCGGCTCGATGACGGTCTTGCAGCGTTCGCATTTCGAGATCGAAAAGTCGTACTCAACCACTTTGTCCAGCAGTCCGAGTGCCGCGAAGTCGTCGACAACTTTCTCACGCGCCCGGTAACGATCGAGTCCGAGGAAATCAGCGCCGGCGTCAGCCGTCATCTTGGCATGACTGTCGATCACGATTACCTGCGGCAGGTTGTGACGGAGGCCCATCTCGTAGTCGTTTGGATCGTGCGCGGGTGTGATCTTCACAGCGCCGGTGCCGAACTCCGGATCGACGTACTCGTCAGCGATGATCGGGATCTCGCGGCCGGTCAGTGGCAGGATGATCGTTTGGCCCACGAGCTCGCGGTAACGATCGTCGTTGGGATTAACCGCGACGGCCGTGTCGCCGAGCATCGTTTCGGGACGCGTCGTCGCGACCGTCACACGTTCGTCGCTGTTTTTAATCGGATACTGGAGGTAATAGAGTTTTCCGGCTTGCGGCAGCTTCTCGACTTCCAGATCGGAGAGCACAGTCTGGTCCTGCGGGCACCAGTTTACGATGCGATTGCCGCGATAGATGAGCCCCTCCTCGTAGAGGCGCACGAACACTTCACGCACCACGCGCGAAAGATCCTCGTCCATCGTAAACTTCTCGCGCGACCAGTCGACCGAAGCGCCCTCGCGACGCATCTGCACGGTTATCTGTCCGCCCGATTCGCGTTTCCACTGCCACACACGTTCGACGAACTTCTCGCGTCCGAGATCGTGGCGCGTCTTGCCTTCTTTCTTCAGCGCACGCGACACCATGAGTTGCGTGGAAATGCCTGCGTGATCCATCCCCGGCAGCCAGAGCGTGCGATAGCCGCGCATGCGTTTGTGCCGCGTCATGACGTCCATGAGCGTGTGCTGGAGTGCATGGCCCATGTGCAGTGAGCCCGTCACGTTCGGCGGCGGAATGACTATGCTGAACACCGGCGCGCCCGGATCTTTGTTGATTTCCGGCGCAAAATATCCATTCCTCTCCCACCGCTCGTAGTGGTGCTGCTCTGCCTCTTTGGGGTCGTACTGTTTGGGGATCTCCATGCGTGACTCTGTGCTTATCGAGATGAAAACGAAAAGCAACAGTCTACGCTAGAGCGTGCGGAAAGTTCAAAACAACCTCTTTGGCCACAAAGAAGCACAAAAACACAAAAAAGAATTGCCCAAAATACCGAACGTGCTGGGAGCGGTTTTCTCTTTTGTGTTTTTGTGCTTCTTTGTGGCTGACTACTTCGCCTGCTTCTCGAGCTGTTCTTTAATCAACAACTCCGCCAAATCCGGCACGACTTCCCACGCAATCTCGCGCACCACTTTGTCCGACATCATCTCGACCACACGTCGTGCAATGACGTCGATCATCTCAGGAGTCAATTGACCAGGACTGACCGCAGTCGAAGCAGCAGCAACTGGCTCCGGTTCAGCAACAGCCGGCTCTGGTTCGGCAACCGCCACATCCTGCAGCGCTGACAACGGAACTTCCTGCGTATCCGCAAATGAAGGGTGCACCTGCGGCTGATACGTCGACTCGTATGCACTCGCCGCCACCGCAGCTTCCTTAACTTCCGGCTCTACAAACGTTCGCATCGGAGCCGCGGCAACTGCAGCTACTTCAGCCGGCCGATCGTCAAGGTCCAACACGAAGTCATCATCAGCACTCGCGTGCACAGGCTCATACTCGCCCAGGTCCAACAGCACGTCTCCAGAATCGTCGCGCGTTTCAGGTTCCATTGTTTCCTCACGTGGTAACGATTCCGTTGCAGCAACCGGCTGTTCCACCTTCTGTTCGTGGTCTACCAACGCTTGCTCGAGCGGCAATGTATCCGCCGTCGTGACTTCCAACTCATACGTATCCATGAACTGTTCTTCCTCAGGCTCTGGGACCTTCGGCAGTTCCGCGGTTGGACTTTCTTTCTCGACCGGCGGGCTTGAAACCAGGGCGCCTACCCGGTCGATCAGTCGTCGAATTGATTGAAATGGTTTGGTCAAGATGTCATCCGCGCCAACTCTGCGCGCCTCCGCTTCGTCGAACGGCTCAAACGAGCCCACGAGCAGCATTACGGGGATGTGTTTCAGCTTCTCGTTTGTTTTGACGTATTCGCAGACCTCGTAGCCGTTGCGAGCCGGCATAAAGACGTCTGCCAGAACTATGTCGGGTTGGACCTCCAGAAGCTGGTCGATGGCCTCCTGGCCATTACCGACCGCCACGACTCGCACACCTTCGTCAGCGAACGTAAGGTCAATAACTTTCTGAATGGTGGCCGAATCGTCGGCAAGTAGGAGTTTGCGTCCAGCTAGCAAAGCGAATCCCTTTAGCTGAATTGCACCATCGGCGGGGCCTAGTGCATATGCACGGATGGCGCGGGCAAGTCGAAACGAAGCGGGCCTCAGGAATAAGGCCCGGTAGAAAACCTAACACCCGCAGTAAGCGGCAGTCAAGGAGTTTATTTTAGAAGGGCTATTGCGACCCTAACTGCCATTAATTGAAGTTCTTAAACCCAGCGTACGAATTAAACGATGCAGGTTCGTCGAGTGTATGCCGAGGAGCTTGGCGGCTGCGGTGTAGTTGCCGTTCGACTGTTCGATGGCCTGAAGAATGAACTTCTTTTTCATCTCATTCACCGCTTCGTGATAGTTCGGTAAGTTCTGCGGTGCCGGGCTGGTAGCGAGCAGCGATTCGGGCAGATCATCCGGCACAATTACCTCTGAATTGCCGAGGACCACGGCACGCTCGATCGCGTTCTCCATCTCACGAACATTGCCCGGCCAATCGTAGGCCAGCAGGCAGTTGCGCGTTTCGGGAGAGATACCGCTGACGAGTCTCTTACAC
>DATNDM010000275.1:0-5194 GCA_035553235.1 Pyrinomonadaceae bacterium
ATCGCGGCGCGTTCGATTACGACTGACCCATTGCCCGATTTGACCTCAAACTGGTTGTTTTTAGCAGTGATGAGCCCGCTTACCACACGGCCGTCAGTCAGCGTCAAGTAAAGCGGCTTATTAGCCGTGAGGTCCTCGACGTTGTCGAGCGCGACAGTCACTTCGCCCACCAGGTCGCTCTTGAATACGATTATTTTTCCATCTGATCTCTCGATGGTTCCAGTGAGTCGGTCACCGTTCTTGAGCACGATTTGATCGCCAAAAGCGTCAGCGGTGAGTGAGACGAGGATGATTAGCAACAAAACAATGCGGTTCGTCATTTTAGTCTTGCCTGTCAGTGATGATTTTGCGGTTACGGTCTCAGGAAGGAGGTGCGTGATCCACTGGCAAAACTTACAGGCTTGATGTGCGGCACTGTTATTTCTGACAGTTACCTGTTCATTTCACGCCGATAGAATCTCAGCCTTAAGAAACTCAAACTGGGAGAACTTCAGTGCCGCCGTCAACGACCTGAGTGCTGATGGAGTCGCCCCGGTTTTGTGATTTTCGTGCTTTGTTGTCGCTAAAGAGGTGAACCATGTCGACTGCCACCGGCCACGTTGCGGAGTTGCCACGCGCGCCGTTCAGCAAATTCTTACGCAGCCCGATGAATTGGTTGCTGCTGTTCATCCCGCTTACTATCGCGTTGGAGCATCTCGCTCACATTGCCGCACCTGTGCTCTTCTTCATGGCGGCTGTCGCTATCATTCCCATCGCGGCGCAGATCGTGCACGCCACCGAGCAGATCTCAACTCGCACGGGCGATGCGGTCGGTGGGCTGTTGAATGCCACGTTTGGCAACGCGCCCGAGCTGATCATCGCGCTCGTTGCTTTGAAGGCCGGTTATCTCGACATGGTGCGAGCGTCGCTCGTGGGCGCCATACTCGCAAACTTACTGCTCGCATTAGGCGTTGGTTTTCTGACCGGCGGAATTCGCTATCACGATCAACGATTCAATCCGACCGCAGCGCGTGCTTACAGCTCGATGATGTTTTTGGCTGCCGTGAGCCTCACGGTGCCGAGCGCGTTTAGTCGTGTCTTTGCGCCCAACGAGGTCATTCGTCAGGAACAACTGCTCAACATCGGCATCGCCCTATTGTTGTTGCTTGCTTACGTTCTCTACATCCTGTTTTCTCTGAAGACACACTCGAGTGCTTTCGCGAGCCTCGACACTGAACATAGTGCCGACCATCATGACCAGTGGAGTATTTCTCGTGCGGTGATCACTTTGCTGGCGGCCTCGGTGTTTGCGGCGTGGATGAGCGAGATTCTGGTCGGCGCCGCTGAAGCGACCGGAAAAGCACTCGGCATGTCTCAGGTTTTCATCGGGATCGTGTTTGTGGCGGTAGTGGGTGGCGCTGCGGAAAGCGGTTCGGCGGTGGCGATGGCCAGGAAAAACAAGATGGATCTGTCGGTGGGGATTGCACTCGGAAGTTGTATCCAGATCGCATTGTTTGTGGCGCCGCTGCTGGTGCTGGCGAGCTATTTCATCGCGCCCCAGCCACTCGAGCTCGCCTTTAGTCGCGCTGAGATCGGTTCGTTGTTAATGGCAGTCTTTATCGGCGCGCTGGTTTGCAGCGACGGGCAATCAAATTGGTACAAGGGAGTGCAACTGATCACCGTTTACGCAATCATTGCGTTGATGTTTTATCTCGTCCCGCAGATACCAGGATGAAACTTCAGCCGCAAAGAGGCACAAAAAGCTCACAATCAGCAAAGTCTTTTTGTGCTTTCTTGCGGCTAAAGCGATTTTCGAGACAAAGCCGCTCAACTGTCAAAATTGACAGTTAATCTCGCCCGTTCGCTTCGATACGATCCGTTCGAATCGAGGTGCCCCATGAAAGCAAGATCAACAATCCTGATGGCCGTGCTTTCGATCTTCGTGATCGGCGTCGCCGGCAGCGCGCAAAAGAAGAAAACGGGACCGCCCAAGTACACACTTGCGGCTAATACCGTGCTGCGACTGCGATTGAGTGATCCGCTTACGTCGAAAAAGGCGCACGTCGGCGACCAGTTCAGATCAACGGTCGTGGATCCGGTGTATGCGAAAGGCTTTCAGGTGATCCCGGCGGGCAGCATCGTGATCGGACACGTAACGCATGTTGTACGCGCGAGTCGCAAGAGTAACGCCGGAAGTTTGAACGTTACGTTCACCGGAGTGCAGTTGCCCAATGGAAAGACCTATTCGTTAAACGGGTCACTGGCTCAAAGCGGCAGTGCCGATAACGAAGGTGAAGTAAAAGGCAAATCTTCGAAAAAACGAAATGCGGCCTTTATCGCCGGTGGCGCAGTGGTTGGCGGCCTGATTAATGGCGCGGCTGGAATGGGGATCGGCGCTGGAGCCGGCATTGGCGCTGCCCTGATCGGCAAAGGCAAAGAAGCTGACGTTAAAGCCGGAACAGAATTCAACATGATTCTCAATCGCAGTGTCTTACTACCTGAGTACAAGGGTGGCGGTTAACTCCGCTGATGATGCAATGAGTAAATCTTCTAAACTCGGAGTCGCGTTTGTTATTTTGCTTTGTGTATCTCAACTTACCTACACACAGCAACTGCGCGACTCCTTCCGTCATGTTAAAGCGTCTGTGGTAGTGATCCATACGAGTGAGCCAAAACCAACAAGCGCCGATCGTCCCGGCGAGGTTGCGGATTCAGGTGTCGGTTCGGGAGTGTTGATATCCAGCGATGGGAAGATACTTACTGCGGCACACGTCGTCGACGGAGAAGAACGTCTGGTCGTCGAATTCGCAAATGACGAGTGGGTTCCGGCAAAGGTCGTTAGTTCCTCACCGATCGCTGACGTGGCATTGCTGCAATGCGATCGCGTACCGAAAGGCGCGATCCCTGCAAAGCTCGGTGATTCCGACAAATCCGACACGGGCGACGACATCTTCATAGTCGGCGCGCCTTACGGTCTAAGTTACACGTTGACAGTCGGCAGAATCAGCGCGCGACGGCCGGACCAATCGCGCAGTGGCCTGATGGGTACGGTCGAATTTCTGCAAACTGACGCGACCGTGAATCCGGGTAACTCGGGCAGTCCGGTCTTTAACAAAGCCGAAGAGGTTATCGGAATAGTGTCGAGCATCATCAGTGATTCGGACGAGTTTAAGGGCGTCGGTTTTGCCGCGACTGTAAACTCAGCCCGGGCCAGATTACTCGACGGCAACGACAAACAGGGAAGCATCGAGGGATTTCTCGTAACCGGTCCACTTGCCCGGGCGCTGAACATCTCGCAGACGGCTGGATTTCTGGTCACGACTGTAGCCAAAGGATCGTTGGCCGAACGACTCGGTCTAAAAGGCGGCGAGCTTGCCGCCGTGATCGATAACCAGGAGGTATTGCTCGGCGGCGACATCATTCTCGAGATCGACGGAACTGCCGTCGAAGGCAACCGCGACACCTACAGAAGTATTTTGACCCGGATAACAAACTCCGAATCTCATGGTTCTGTTCGCTGCAAGGTACTGCGCAGCGGACGTGTCATTGAGCTGTCAGCCAAGTGAGAGTGTGATGACTTCATATCAAACACCAGCTCGTTCCTCTGAGGCCGGCGTGGACGTCTTTGGCCTGAGCCATAAAGGACTCATTCGTGAAAACAATCAGGATCATTTCCTGGTTGTGCGTGCCGCCAGATCGCTCCAGACCCTGTTTACCAATTTGACTGAGACGCAACCGGGCGAAGCATTTGAGGAAGCAGGTTATGGTTTGGTGGTAGCGGATGGCGTTGGTGGTGAAGCTGCGGGCGAGTTTGCGAGTCGGAGAGCGATCTACACGCTCCTTAAGCTGGCGTTACACACGTCTGACTGGCAGTTTCGCTGGGGCGCGAAGGAGAGGAATAATGTGCTCTGGCGCATGAAGGATCGATTCCGAAGTGTGAACGAGGCGATGGTGCGAGATGCGGCCGCGCATGCGAGTCTGAATGGGATGTGTACTACGATGACGGCGGCAGTCACGTACGGCAACGATGCCATCATCGGCCACATTGGCGACTCGAGCGCTTACCTGTTGCACCGTGGGAAGCTCATTAGATTAACTCGCGATCATACACTGGGCGGACGGTTAGTCGAGGAAGGCACACACGCGGCGAACGATCCGCTTGTGCTTGAGTACCGGAGTTTGTTGTTGCAGGCGTTGGGATCGCGAGAAGGAGAATGCCATCCTGACGTTCATAATTATCTGCTGCAAGACAGCGATCAATTACTGCTTTGCACGAATGGTCTAACCGACATGGTCCGGGAAGCTGATATCGAGTCAGCGATGAATAGTGCCACTTCGGCGAGCTTTGCCTGTCGCAGCCTGATCGATCTCGCGTTGGGTAACGGTGGCGCGGATAACGTTACCGTGATCGTGGCGCGTTATTCGATTCGTGGCAATTAACCGGCTGCGACTCGTTAGGCGAATTTAGCCACAAAGAAGCACAAAAGCACAGAATCAAGCTGATTTCCACGGCGTCTCAACCGGGTTTCGGTAAATTGGTGGGACCGAGGGGTTGATGGCTCATCGCGGTGCGGCGATTGGCCCAGCTCACTGCCGCAGTTGATCGCGCTTGTCGTCACAACATCGATCTCTACGCAAAGCCGTACCAACCACGTTCATCGAGGTCGCCCGCTCAACTCCGAACTAACTTCCCTGTGGCTGGCAATAGCTGCAGACACTCGAGAAAAGCGAGCGTGAAGCCTTATTTACTAGCGACAGGGACAGGAGTGCGCGTTTGTGGTTTTGAGGATTGAACCAGGCGCACTGTGTCGTCGCTCGTAAGAGAGCGCAGAAATCCGACGATGGCATTGATCTCATGCTCGCTTAGATTAAGCGGGATCATTTTTTCGTCTAGCATTGGATTCTTAACACCACCCTTGTTGTAAAAACGAAGCACGTCCAGCAAGGTACGGATCGAGCCGTCGTGCATGTATGGTCCAGTGAGTTCGACGTCGCGTAGCGTCGGCGTCTTAAACGCCCCGAGATCTTTCGCGTCTCGGGTAACCAGAAATCGACCCAGGTCGGAGAACTGCGGATCGTGAGCGAGTGTCGCCGGACTCGACACGATCTTCCTAACGTCGTCTGCTCGTTGTGACAATGTCTCGAACGTCAACTCCTTCGCACGAACACCGGTGTTGTGAAATTTGGTGTCGGTAAAAAGTGGAGCTGTGGCAGA
>DATNDM010000276.1:0-4104 GCA_035553235.1 Pyrinomonadaceae bacterium
AATGGCATCCCGCTTCGTGGCGCGACGAGTCTACAACTCCATCCGGTGGCACAACCGAGACCCGTGAAAATCCGAAGCCCGTCGAGCAGTTAACACTTCAACAGGCACGCAAAATCGCGGCGCGCTTTGTTAAAGGAACGCTTGGCGATCTCGAGATCGTCGATACCGACTTGGGACCGGCAATCGTCGCCATCAACAACCAGCGAAAAGCAGGCACGACTAATTACGTGTTGCTTCAGAAACGCGACGGAAAGTTTCGACTCAGCGCACAGGGACGGCTCGACACTGAAGGATTCAGTCATGCGAACTGGAACGCTGAACTGGTCGACGCTGATGAAGATGGATTTCCAGAGTTGATGTTTAGCGGAAAGGATTCCAGCGAAAGCCGCAACCTCCGGCGGCTGATCTTGTTTGTACCGAACGACAAGCGCACTTACTCGGCGCAGATGACCGGCGAAACCACGCCGCGCGGCACTCCGCGTATTCAATGGTTGACGAATGCGGCAGGCGCTGACGCTGCCGTCTATCGCACCGCCCTCCGGCAAAAAGCGCGATCCATGATCAAGAAGTAATCTTGTGAATCCTGCGAAATCTTGTTAATCCTGTACAATGTGTACCTCGGAAAAGAGTCGTTTACAGGATTTACAAGATTTTTCAGGATAAACAGGATAACCTTTTCCCCACTATCGACATCCATTTCCAGCATATGGAGATATCAGTGAAACGAAGTTTGCTCGTCTTTCTGCTTCTACTAACGTTGTTGTCGCCATCCACGCTCTCCGCGCGGGTGCTGACGCCGCAACAGCGTTCGACGAAGCCAACCACAACCACCGCACCCGCGCCCGCAGCAGCGACCACGGCCCGGCTCCCGGAAGCAAACCTGATCAGCAAGGTGCTTTCGAACGGCCTCGAAATCATCGTGCTCGAAGACCACTCGATCCCGCTGTGCACGATCGAGCTCGCGGTCAGAAACGGTTCATACACCGAGCCGCCTGAGCTGAACGGACTGTCGCATCTTTACGAGCACATGTTCTTCAAACAGAACCGCGCGATCGCAAATGCTGAAGACTACGTGCGGGCGATCGGCCAGAAAGGCATCGCGTACAACGGCACAACGCGCGAAGAGGTAGTTGACTACTACTTCACCACGACAAGCACGAACCTTCGTACCGCAATGCAGTACATGAAAGACTCGGTGCGTTACCCGCTTTTCGACGAACGCGAGTTCAGTCGTGAAAAGCAGGTGGTGATCGGCGAGATCGATCGCAACGAGTCGAACCCGTTCTATTACCTGACGAAAGAGATGAACGAACGTCTCTTTTTCAAATATCCCAGCCGCAAGAACGCACTCGGAAATCGCCAGACTGTCGGCAGCGCCACGACCGACATGATGCGGCTCATTCAAGGTCGTTACTACGTTCCAAACAACTCAGCCCTCGTTTTGACCGGCGACGTGAATCCCAACGAAGTATTTCAAATGGCGCAGGAGCTTTACGGCGACTGGCCAAGGCGCGAAAAAGATCCGTTCGTGGAATTTCCGCTCGTAGAGCATCCGCCGTTACCGAAGAGTGAAGGCGTCGTGATCGAGCAACCCGTGCAGAACGTGATCATCAACATCGGCTGGCATGGGCCGTCGATCGGCAAAGACAATCCCGCCACTTACGCAGCCGACGTTTTCTCGTTCATCCTGCGACAGCCGAACTCACGCTTCCAGCGAAATCTCGTCGATACGGGTTTAGTGACCGGCGTCGATTTGAGCTACTACACGCAGCGCAACGTTGGGCCAATCGCCCTCATCGCGCAAACCACGCCCGATAAAGCGCGCGCCGCGATCAAAGCGCTGTACGAAGAAGTTTCCCACTTCAACGACAAGGACTACTACACCGACGAGCAGCTCGAAAGCGCGAAAGCACTGCTCGAAGCCGACGATCTTTATTCGCGTGAGAAGCTCAGCGATTACACACACACGTTGAGTTTCTGGTGGGCTTCGACGGGACTCGAGTACTTCCGCGGTTACCTGCCGCGCCTGCGCGCCACTTCGCGTGCCGACATCAGCCGCTACATCACCACGTACATCCAGGACAAGCCGCACGTCGGCCTCGCCCTGATGTCGCATGAAGCGCAGGCGAAAGCGGAAATCACCCCGGATGAGTTAATGGGAAAGTAACGTCAGGACGATTATGAGCCAATTTATGAACCAGTCAGAACAAAAGTCGGCTATGTCTGTTAGCGCGAAATCGTGGCGCCGGGTGATCAGCAGCGTGCTGTTCGTGGCGCTGATGTTTGTCGCCAGCACGGATTATTCGCAGGCGACTCAACAGGCGTCGCAGCAAGCGACGAAGTCACAAGAGACCGTTCATAGTGTCGTCGCCAAACAGGCGGCACTGGTCAGCGAGTTTGAAGTTAACGGCCTGAAAGTGCTGTTGAAAAAACGCGAAGGAAGTTTGACGGTCGCGGCAGGTCTTTTCATTCGTGGCGGGGCGTCAAACATCAACGCGCAAAACGCGGGTATCGAAACGTTGATGCTCAGCGTCGCGACCGAAGCATCGCAGAATTTTCCGCGCGACAAAATGCGCACCGAGCTGTCGCGCATGGGCACGGTGATCGGCAGCAGTTCGAATAACGATTACTCGGTGCTTTCACTCGCCACCACGCGCATGCACTTCGATCGCTCCTGGGAGATCTTCACTGACGTCGCGCTGCACCCGTCGTTTACAAAAGAAGACGTCGCGCTCGTGCAGGAACGGCAGGTCGTGTCGCTCAGCGACGATACAGACAATCCCGACGTCTACCTGCAAAAACTTCAGGAGCGTGTCGCCTACGCTGGTCATCCTTATCTGAACAGCACGAACGGTACGCCGGAAACAGTTTCGAAACTGACACCGCAGGATCTCCGCGACTATCACCAGAAGCTGATGGAAACGTCGCGGCTGTTGCTCGTGATCGTGGGCGATCTGAATCCGAATGATATTCGTGGCCTTGTGACGGCGAGCTTTGGCAAGTTGCCGAAGGGAAACTACGTTCCGAAGCCGGTGCCGCAACTCGCGTTTGATCGATCGACGGTGGACGTCACGCCGCGTGAGTTGCCGACAAACTACATCCAGGGATTATTCACGGCGCCGTCGCTGACGTCGCCTGACATTTACCCGATGCGCATAGCGAGCTCGTTGCTGCGCGATCGTGTGTTTGAAGAAGTGCGCGTGAAGCGGAACCTGTCGTACGCGCCCGACGCGTTTTTGCGGACGCAGGCGGCGAACGTTGGTGGCTTGTATGTGACGGCGGTGGATGCGAACCAATCGATACGAGTGATGCTCAGTGAAATCAATCGACTGCAGACTGAGCCGGTGAGTGCTGAGGACATTCAGGCTGTAGTGGCCCAATATCTGACAACGTATTACCTGGGCCAGGAGACGAATGCGGCACAGGCCGGGGAGTTAGCGCAGTATGAGTTGATCGGTGGCGGCTGGAGAAACTCGGTCAACTTCCTCGAGAAGCTGATGGCGGTGACGCCGGCTGATATTCAGCGCGTCTCGCAGAAGTACATGAAGAATATTCGGTTCGTGGTGTTGGGCAATCCGAAGAGTGTGGATCAGGGCGTCTTCACCGGCCAGGCCGGGTAAAAATCAAGCCACGGATTACACGGGTAAACACTGTAAGAAATAATCCGTGTTCATCCGTGAAATCCGTGGCTCACTTTTACATTGTCTCGCGCATGTATTTCTCGTAGAGCTTGGGATCGAGCCGTTGCAGGATGCGCGCCTCGGTGGCGGCCATCCCGGGATTCCCGCTCTCGGAGTACGCCACTGCGAGGTTGTAAAAAGTCTCGGCCCAATCAGGACGCAGCCGCGCGGCCTCGCTGTACGACTCGATCGCCTCACGCAAACGGCCCGAGTAGTAATAAGCGTCCCCGAGCTTGTTATGAATTTCCGGATCCGAAGGCTTGAGCTGTAGCGCCTGCTGGTACGCATGAATCGCTTCCTGCGTCTTTCCCTGTTTCACTTTGCAGTAGCCAACCTGCACCCACGTCTCAGCACGCTTCGGATTCTTGTTCGCCGCGTTCTCGAAATAACCGACAGCATTGTCGTAATTTCCGAGCCACATCGA
>DATNDM010000277.1:0-5100 GCA_035553235.1 Pyrinomonadaceae bacterium
GTTTGGTGTGGAGGTGCGGCTGTATGAGATGAGGCCGCAGACGCAGACGCCCGCGCATCGAACGGACAAACTCGCCGAGATCGTTTGCTCGAATTCGTTAAAGTCGGATGAACCGGGCACGGCGTCCTATTTATTAAAGGAGGAACTGCGCCAGGGCGGGTCGCTCGTCATGGCTGTGGCGGCGCAAACGCGTGTGCCGGCAGGTGCGGCGCTCGCAGTCGATCGCGAGAAGTTTGCGACACTTATAACCGAGCAGATCGCAAACGAGCCGGGCATTCATCTGATACGTGAAGAAGTCACGACAATTCCCGAAAATGAGATCACGATTGTGGCCACCGGGCCATTGTCGTCAGACGCACTCACCGCCGAGATCATGAAACTGACCGGCAGCGATCAGATGTACTTCTACGACGCGATCGCGCCGATCGTCTCTGCCGATTCGATCGACACGTCAATCGCGTTTCGCGCCGCGCGCTACGACAAGGGCGGTGACGACTATCTCAACTGCCCGTTCGATGAGGAACAGTACGCGCGTTTCTATTCGGAGTTGCTGGACGCGAAGAGTGTCCCGCTGCAACGCTTCGAAGAGACGCGCTGGTTTGAAGCGTGCCTGCCAATCGAGGAACTGGCGCGCCGCGGCGTCGACACGCTGCGTTTCGGACCGATGAAGCCAGTCGGACTGCGCGATCCGCGCATCGGTCGCGAGCCTTACGCTGCCGTGCAGTTGCGGCAGGAAAATTTAATGGCTGACGCATACAGCCTCGTGGGCTTCCAGAATCATCTACGCTACGGCGAACAAGCGCGAGTGTTGCGACTCATTCCGGGATTGCAAAACGCGGAGTTTTTACAGTTTGGGCAGATTCATCGCAACACGTACATTTGCTCACCGCGCGTGCTGCAGCCGACGATGCAGATGCGCGAGCGTCCCAACCTGTTTTTCGCCGGACAGATCACGGGAGTCGAGGGTTACGTTGAATCAGTGGCGATGGGCTGGCTCGCGGGAATGAACGCGGCGCGGCTCGCCAACGGCGCAGAGTTACTGCAAGCTCCGGAACGGAGTGCAATCGGGGCTTTGGCGCATTACGTTTCGCACGCAGACGCGAAAAATTTTCAGCCCGTTAACATCACTTTCGCGCTTTTACCTCCTCTTCCTGAACTTGCGCGGCGCAAGGTACGTAGAAAACGGGAACGTCGTGAGTTGCAAGTAGAATTCGCCTTGAAAGAATGGGCAGAGTGGCTCGAACAAAATCACACCAAACCCGAGATCGCGCGCGCCAGTTGAAGCGCTGGTTCGTCGCTGTCCTCATCGGACTCTTCTGCTTGTGCGTTGGTGTGCCGGCGTTTGGCCAGTCGGGCAGACGCGGGGAACCGGGCAAGCCACCTAAGCCGCGGCCCATGTCAGATCCGGACAGACCCGGAACGTCTTCTTCACCAAACGCGGCGAGAAAAGCGACTGATGAAGTCGATCCTGACGACGTCGTGCGGATCAGCTCGAACCTCGTGCCGATTCCGGCTTCGGTCGTCGATAAGCGTGGGAATGCAATTGTTAACCTGACATTGGACGACTTCGAGCTGCACGTCGATGGTGAGCTGCGGCCGCTGAGTGATTTGACGCGATCGGAAACGAGTGTTCGGCTGGCAATGCTCTTCGACAACAGTGGCAGTCTCGATGCCGCGCGCGAGTTTGAGAAGCAGGCAGCGATCCGGTTTTTCAGAAAAGTGCTGCGTGTCAAAGATGAAGCCGCCATCTATTCCATCGAAACTGACAGTTACCTGGCCCAACCGCTCACGAACGACGTCGTGCGGCTCGAGCGTACGATTACGATGTTTGGCAAACCTGAGGGTGGCACGTCGCTCTTTGATGCGATCATCAACGCCGCCTCTTACCTGCGACCGTATCTGGGACGCAAAGTGGTGGTGATCGTTTCCGACGGGATCGAGACGACGAGTAAGAACCAGGATTTCGACACGGTGATGCAGCATGTGCTGTCCGACGACTGCCAGGTTTACGTGGTCCAAACGGGACTTTACGAAGGAGCGAACCTGCGCGCCCTTGCGGCTGAGCGACGGATGGAGCAGTTGACCGGACAAACCGGCGGCGCTGTGTATCTTCCCAGGACGACAGATCAACTCGACGTCGCGTTTGATCAAATCGCCGCCGACCTCGCGCAACAGTATGTGCTCAGTTACTACCCCGGCGCCGATCATCGTGACGGCCAGTTGCACAAACTCGATTTGCGGATCAAGACGCGAAATGATGTTCGCGTGCGTTCGCGAAAAGGGTATTATGCGCCGAAGCCTTCGGCATCGACGGGCTACTAAATCTTGTTCATCCTGTAATCCTGTTTACCGACTGTCATCGAAGTCGAGATGCATGATCTGATCGAGCAATTCCTCGAACACCTGCGCTACGAACGCAACGTCAGTAGTCACACCTTACGAAACTACTCGAGCGACCTCGAACAGTTTCTTCTTTTTCTAACCGTCGACGAGAAACGCAAAGCGCCAGAGATTTCCCAGATCGATCACTTGACGATTCGCGAGTGGCTCGCGTCGCTGCACAGCGCGCACAAGACGAAAGCCTCGATTGCACGCAAGCTAGCCGCCTTGCGCACGTTTTTTCAGTTTCTCGTTCGCGAAGGTCTGCTCGAACTCAATCCCGCGAAGCTCGTCGCCACGCCCAAGCTCGAGAAGAAACTACCGAAGCATCTCTCGATCGAAGAAGCCGTGAGGTTTATCGAGTCGCCCGATCCGGAAACTGATCTCGGCAAACGCGATCGCGCGATGCTCGAGTTGTTGTATGCGACTGGTGTGCGCGTCGCGGAGTTGACGACGCTAAATCTCGCTGACGTTGATTTCCGAAATCAGTTAGCCCGTGTAACAGGGAAGCGCCGGAAGCAGCGGATCGTGCCGTTTGGAGAGCCGGCGAGTGCGGCCATTCGGAGCTACCTCGAAGTGCGCGATAAGTTTCTTATGAACGCGCCGATTTCGAAACGTGATGAAGAGGCGTTGTTTCTGAATTATCAGGGGACGCGAATCACGACGCGATCGGTTGGGAGAATGGTTGAGAAGTATATTCGGATCTGCGCGGGGATGCACAATATCAGTCCGCACGCGCTGCGACATTCGTTTGCGACGCACTTGCTCGACAGCGGCGCAGACTTGCGCGACATTCAGGAGCTGTTGGGCCACGCGCGCTTGTCGACGACGCAGGTCTATACACACGTTTCGATGGAGAAATTGATCGACGTCTACGACAAGGCGCATCCCAAGGCGTAGTTTTAGCCACAGATTACACGGATAACATGGATTGTTCTTACAGTGTTTATCCGTGTAATCCGTGGCTAAAGTGTTGGAAGATCGTCTTCGCCGTTTTGGCTTTCAATGATTGCCTGGCAGGCGGCGTCGTAGCGTGCGGTGGGCACGGCTTCGAGACGACGCTCGTCAATCGGTTGTCCGCAACGTGCGCAAATCCCGTAACTTCCTTCTTCGATCCGCAAGAGCGCCTGATCGATATCCGCAACCTCTTTGGAACTGCGCTCACCAAGACGCAGCGCGATCTCTTTATTCAAATCCTGCACCGAGAGATCGACACTGTCTTTGACGCCGTCGTCGTAAAGCTCGAGCGCGGCGGCTTGATCCGTGCGGACCTGTTCAGTGTTTTGTCGTAATTGGTTGAGAAGAAGACTGCGGAAGTGCTTCAGTTTTTCAGCGTCCATCTAATTTAACATTGCGTCACAACTCAAACGCACCGACTCCCGTGTTTTGATGCGCGCCAGTATAGCATTAGAACCGCGCGATCAGTGCGATGCGAGCTCCGCGTGGCGCGCCCGGCGAGATGTTGTTGTTGCCGTCGGCGTTCAGGTAATACGTGTTGTCGAACAAGTTCTGCAAGTTCGCCTGCACTCGCCACTTCTCGGTAATTGAGAAGAACACGGCGGCGTCGGCGCGTGTATAACCAGGCAGTACGACTGCGTTATCGATCGCAGCGAACATATCTGAGCGGTGGATGAGTCCGAGGCCGAGGCCGAGTCGCGGATGCACTCGGTAGTTGTTCCACAACGAAAACGTGTGATGCGGTACGAGCGCAACCTGCGCACCTTTGACTGCGGAGACGGTCGCACGGCTGATGAACGCATCCTGATACGCGTAGCCGCCCGTCACACTCCACTTCGAGGTCACGAAGCCATTCAAGCCGAGTTCGTAACCGTTCGTGCGCTGACTGCCGGTTTGCAAAATTCTGGTTGGATCGTTCGGATCCGTGGCGCGCGTGTTGGTGCGATCCTGGCGGTAAAGCGCGGTCGTGAACGACAGGTTTCGACGGATGTCCCACTTCGCGCCGAGTTCGTAATTCGTAAACTTCTCGGGTTTGACCTGCTGCGTAATCGTCGTCAGTTGTGAAAACTGATCGCCTGAACTCGGCAGGTAAGCCACACCATAATTCACGTAAACCGACATCGGGTTGATCGGCTTCATGATGACTCCGGCGCGCGGCGAGACGAGACGATCAGTGCGTCGCAGATCCTGATTATTCCGGTTGTTGTGGAACCGTAGATCGAAATAGTCGAAACGCACGCCCGTCACGACCTGCAGAAACCGATTGATCTCGATCTGGTCCTGCACGTACGTGGCGCCGAGGTTTGTTTTGATGTGATTGTCTGCATCGGTCGCATTCTGGCGAAACGTCACGGGCGTCGTGACGATCGGATCCGACAAGGGCACGAGGATAGATGTCGTAGTGTTATTGAAGAAGCCGGTGCGGCGGAGATTGTCTGTCAGTTGCCGGCCGATCTCCGCGCCGGCCAGAAATGTGTGACGCACAGTTCCGGTTGACGCCTGGAACGTCACGTCAGTTTGGTTGAAGAGATTTCGACGTTTGGTCGCGTTGTTGTAAGCGGATATCGCGGCCGAGTGTTTGTCAGCCGTCACCGGGCCGGGCACGAAGTTTTGATAGAAGCGATCATAGTCGCCAAACAGCGTGCGATTACGAATGTTGAATCGTCCAGCCTGATGTTCGACGACAGCAGACCCGAGATTCACACCCGCTCTCACGCGACTGTTGTCCGGATCGCCGAAGAATGTTTCGATCGGAACATCGAC
>DATNDM010000278.1:0-5389 GCA_035553235.1 Pyrinomonadaceae bacterium
GAAACGTATCAGCGATGCACGTCTCGCACGTTTAATCGAAGAACACTCGCCCGGCACCGAAGATCGTCTCGTCACCGCCGTCGAATATTCAAACGGCAACGGCGAGCGCATCTCGCCCGCGATCGTCAATCGTCTGTACCAGGACGCGAATAGTCTGTCCGCGATGCTCGACATCCGAAACGTGATTCGGCGTTCACGTCTTCTGATTTACGGAGGCGCCGCGCTCGCCAGCCTGTTGCTCTTCGTCGGCGTGTTGAGATTTGGGCCAAAAGAGATCTCGCAGGGTGTGGCCCAACTCGTCACACCGACAACGCTCGCCGCTACCACCAACGCCATGAGCATCAAGGTGCGACCCGGCACCGCGCGTGTTCCGAAGGGCTCAGATCAGGACGTCATCGCCACACTCGTCAATTTCGATTCGCAACAAGTCACCGTTTTTTCTCGTCCACTCGGCTCCAAACAAGACTTTCAGGGCCAGCCAATGGAACCCGCGAAAGCGAAGACTGACTTTCGTTTCTCGATCTTCAACATTCAGGATTCGATGGAGTACTTCGTCGAGTCGAACAACGTTCGCTCCGACGTCTTCAAGCTGAACGTCGTCGATCTGCCGTATGTGAAGCAACTCGATCTGTCGCTCAACTTCCCTGCTTTTACGAACCTGCCGACTAAAGCAGTCGAAGACGGCGGCGACATCGCTGCACTCAAAGGCACGGTGGCAACGATCACCGCGAAGCTGACGGGAAAAGTCCGCGCCGCGCGCATCGTTTTTGCTGACGGCAAGAAGACTGATATGAAGTTGCAAGGCTCAGACTTCGTCGGTCAATTAACCGTGAGTAACGATACAAGCTACTACATCGAACTCGTCAGTGTTGATGGTGAAGCTTACCGCGGCTCGAACGAGTATGACGTCTCAGTGCTCAACGATCAGCCGCCCGTGATCTCTTTCGACAAACCCGGACGCGATCGCAAAGCGACGAACCTCGAAGAAGTTTTCACACAGGCCCGCGCCGAAGATGATTACGGCGTTGTGTCGATGGACCTCCACTTCTCCGTGAACGGCGGCGCCGAAAAGACCGTCAACCTGCAACAGCTCACGCGCGAATCCGCACGCTCGCTCACGGGCGCTTACACGTTCTTTCTCGAGGAATACAATCTCAAACCCGGCGACTTCATCTCCTATTTTGCGAAAGCGCGCGACGCGAGTAATGAAGCGACGAGCGACATCTACTTCATCGAAGTGAAGCCGTTCGAGATGGAGTACAAGCAGTCGCAACAAGCGGGTGGCGGCGGTCAGGGCCAGGGCGGTGATCAGGATCAGAATGCGTTGTCGCGCCGGCAAAAAGATCTGATCGCGGCCACGCACCGGTTGCTTCGCGAAGGCGACAAGTACACGGAGCAGGAACGCCGGGACGGTTACGAAGCGGTCGCTACCGGTCAGGAGAAATTGCGCAGTGACACGCTCGAGTTTCTAGATCGCATGGGCCGACGGCTCGGCGATGTCGATGATGGTCAAAAGAAGATCGCGGAAATGGCCGAGCATCTGCGTCAGGCCACGAAGGAGATGGAAGGCGCGCCGCCGCCGTTACGCAAGCAGTCGGGCAAAGACGCGCTGCCTCCCGAACAGCGCGCGTTGCAACGACTGCTCGCGGCCGATGCGATCTTTCGCGAGGCACAGGTCTCTTTCGGCAATCAGCAGCAGGGCGGCAGCGGCAGCCAACGCGACCTGCAGGAGATGGAAGGCTTGTTTGAGCTGGAGCTCGACAAGATGAAGAACCAGTACGAGACGGTCCAGCGGGCGCAACAGCAGCAAGCCGAACAACAGAAGAGTGAAGCTGAACGGCGTCTCGAAGAACTCGCGCGCCGTCAACAAGCCGCCCTGGAAGAACAGCGGCGTCGTTTGCAGCAGGGCCCGGCAAATGGATCGAGCGGCAATCAACGACAGCAACAGGAACTGATCGACGAGACGCGCAAAGCAGCACGTGAGCTCGAGCGTCTCTCGCGCGAGCGTCGCGATCAACAAATGGCGGAGTTGAGTCGTCAACTGAACCAAACGGCCGACGAGATGCAGAAAGCGCAGGCGTCGTCGCGCGGGAATTCCAGTGAATCGATCGCACAGAACGAGCGCGCGCTCGAACGACTGCAACAGGCGCAACAACGTCTGCAGCAGAATGGTTCGAATAGTCAGCGCGGTGGACAGTCCGGCTCAGCAGGCCGTCAGCAACAAATTTCGGATCTGCGTCAGCGGGCGGCGCAAGCGGCTTCGCGACAACGCGAGATCGCGAAAGACATGGAGAACCTCGCGCGCCGTGGTGGCCAGAGCGCGCAGGATGAAAATTCGAAACGCACGCGCGAGCAACTCGGCGAACGCAAAGAAACGCTGGCCGACAGTGTCAACAGTTTGCAGCAGGATCTGGAGCAGTCTGCGCGGGCGATGGCAGGCGGCAGTCAGGGTCAGCAACGGGCTGCGCGGCAATTGAAAGAAGCGGCTGATTCGCTTGCGCGCGATCGTGTTGCGGATCGCATTCGCGCGGGCAAGCAAGGGTTGAATAACGGTCAGCAAGGAGAGCAACAAGACCGGCCGCAGGGTGGCGGTCGCGGTGGTGAAGAACGTGCGATCGAGCGCAGTTTGAATAATCTTTCCGAACGCTTGCAGGCGGCCGAGCAAAGCGCGCGTGGCGCAGACAGTTCGACGGCGGAAGAGAACCTCGACCGCACGCGACAACTTGCTGACAATCTCGATTCGCTGCGCCGTCGTCTGGATGAACGGGCCAACGGGCGCGACCGAAACGGTCAACAGCAACAAGGCAATCAGCAGGGCCAACAACAGGGTCAACAAGGTCAGAAGGGACAGCAGGGTCAACAAGGCCAACAAGGTCAACAGCAGGGCAGCCAACAATCCGGCGGCACCCAGAATGGTGGTCAATCGCAAGGCAACCAGCAGCGCATGGGACCAGACCCGAATGCGGTGATGGGTGGCACAGATGGTTGGGGCGACGCGCGACAGTTTCCCTCTGAGATACGTGAGCGCCTTCGCGAAGCTCAGGACTTGCGACGCGAGTGGGGCACGACCGGCATGAATGCCGGGCGTCTTGATGACGTGATCGATCAGTTGAAGCGAATGGCTGATGGGAAGATGGAAGGCGATCCGGCGACAGCGGCGTTGCTCAAGGCTGATGTGATCGAGCCATTGCGACAACTCGAACTCGAATTGAGTAGGCAACTGCAGCAACAGAGCGGACGGACTAATTTACGGTTGCGTGACGAGGGCGCCGCGCCGGAGAAGTACCGGCGTGCGGTTGAAGAGTATTACCGGAGGTTGTCGAGTGGAAGGCAGAGACAGTAGTTAGACAGGATTTACATGTTCATCCTGAACAATCTTGTAAATCTTGTCCAACAACTGTGCAGAGATTATGAGTTCACGAATTATCAAGGCGGTTATTGTCCTCCTCGTCTTATCAGCCCTGCTCGTACCCATCGTGGGCCAGCGGTCGTTCGAAGAGTTTCGCCAGCGCCGTCGCTCACAATCAAGCAACCAATCCAGCGCAGCATCGTTCGGCGAGTACACGTTCGTCCGCACGATTTACGACTCACCCTCGCGTGGCTACGGCCGCCGCGGCTACTACGGCGGCGGCACCTGGACCACCGACTTCCCCGAAGCCGACAACAACTTTATCGTCGGCTTGCGCGAGTGGGCCGGCACGAACCTGAAGATAGCTCCGCGTCCCGAACAAATCGAGATCCTCGACGACCGTATCTTCGACTATCCGATCCTTTACGCCGTCGAACCAGGCTTCATGGATCTCTCGACCGAACAAGCCGCGCGGCTGCGCGAGTATCTCGCACGCGGCGGTTTTCTGTTTTTTGACGACTTCTGGGGCGAATACGAGTGGCAGAACGTCCAGGAACAGTTTCACAAGATCGTCCCCGAATACGAGATAAAAGATCTGCCACTCAGTCACCCCATCTTCCACTCCTATCTCGACGTCGAAGAAGTGGTCCAGGTGCCGAACATCTACAACGCGCAACGCGGTGTCACTTCCGAGAAGGGCGGCATCGTCCCACACTACATGGGCATCGAGAACAAGAACGGCCGCCTCATCGCATTCATCTCGCGTAACTGCGACATGGGCGATGCCTGGGAGTGGATCAACGACCCGTCCTATCCCGTGAAGTACGGTTTACCGGCTTACAAAGTCGGCATCAACGTCGTCATCTACGCGATGAGCCACTAGCTGGCTTTGCCTCAAAGTCGGGATGGCGCTTGGATCGGGTCAGTACAGGGAGCGGTAGCGACCTGGTCCAACCAACGTAATCGAAAATCATTAGAAATATCGCTGCTGATCACTGACCAGGTCGCTACCGCTCCCTGTACTGACCCGATCCAACACTGATTCCTGACTTTTGAGGCAAAGCTCCATCAGCTAGCCTCGCACGAAAAGTCTGTTTCCTGGCTCTTCTCTGTGCAACCTCTGTGTTCTCTGTGTCTCTGTGGTTAGAATTGCTCGAAAAAAAAACAACCACAGAGACACAGAGAACACAGAGGTTGCACGGAGAAGAAGTCCGAAAACGACTTTTCGTGCAAAGCCCCATTAGCTCTCTTTGCTACTCATCTGCTCGCGCAGCAGCTTCGTCTGACCTTGTAACACGTCGTCCATCGAGCCTGCACTGCCGGACGAGAGCCACTGGATCATCGACGTCACAAACAACTCCTTCAAGTACGCAAACGAGAAGTCATGCGTATCACGAACCACATGCGCGATTCCTTTCTCCGTGACGCGCATCTCCGGCTGTAGTTCGCAATTCCACTTCTCAATGTACGCGCGGCGCTCCGCGTCAGCAGGTAATTGAAAATAGTACTTGCGATCGAAACGGCTCGGACGTTCGAGAATCGACGAGTCGAGCTTTTCGGGGTGGTTCGTCGACGCGAGCACAACGACGCCCGTGTTCGAGTCGAAGCCGTCCAGCTCGTTGAGAAAGAAGGCGCGATTGTCGTCGTCGATCATCGAGTCGAGATCCTCGAGTACGAGCACACACGGAGCGTTCATGCGCGCGCGTTTGAAGACTTCGCTCATGTTGTACTCGTCTGTATCGTCTTCCGATTTGAAGCTGCGAATGTACAGACACGGCTTGCCGAGCTGGTTTATCAGCGCCTTGAGCGCGTGCGTCTTGCCGTTGCCGGGTGGACCGATAAAGATGGCGCCACGCTTCCACGGAATCCGGTAACGCTCGTAGACTTCACGCGAGTTGAAGAACTGTTGGAAGTCGTTCTCGATCTGCCGCTTCAGTGAATCAGGCAGAACGAGGTTGTCGAATGTCGCGCTCTTGATCGAGTTCAAGAGCTGCTTGTCTTTTCGGAAGTAGCCGTCGTGATAGACGAGAATCTCACCAC
>DATNDM010000279.1:0-3429 GCA_035553235.1 Pyrinomonadaceae bacterium
GTCTTCCATTCTGCTTTTCGCGCTGGTCGTGTAGACGGTTTGCCCTGAATCGATGACGATCGGTGCCCACATCCCACTGCCATAACCGAGCGAGTTGATAATCTGGTCTTTCAACTCCTCGTTCTTTTCCGTGTCGTAAAGATTGAGCAGAAACTCGATCGCTTTATCTCCACTCCGACGCGAGATCGCGCTGATCGCCGCTTCGCGAAGCTCGACGTTGTCAGAACTACGTGCGATGTCGAAAAGCTTCGTGCCCGCGCGTTCACTCCTGCGATTCGCGAAACCGGAGATCACAGCTTTGCGAATCTCGACCGTTTGATCGCCGTCATAAACTCGGAACAACGCATCGACTGCAGGCTCACCCGGACGCGAAGCGATGCTGGCAATTGCCACTTTGCGCTGTGGAATCGTCCGGCTGTTGTTAGTGGCAAAGTCGCTGAGCACCGCTATCGCTCGTTCGCCAGTGTGCTTGCTGAGCGCGTACAAAGAAGCTTCGACGATCGAGTTGTCCGGCGAACTCATCGCGAAGTCGCGCAACGCATCAACCACACTGTCGTCGTTGGTTGCGCCGAGCGCCGAGATTGCGCGAGCGCGCAGTTTCAGATCGGGCTCGTTACGCGCGACGCCGAGTATCACGGGCGTCACGGTCTTGCCGCCGTTGCGACCGAGCAACGTCAGCGCCGCACCCTTGCAACGCACAGTCTGCGTCGAACCCGGCTTCAGCCATTCGCTCGCCGCCATGATCCCGCGTTGCACATCGGTCTGAAACAGCGCCTGAAGCACGACGATCTTGAATTCACACGGATCGTTGCTGTTGTCGTCGTCGTCATCGGCCTCGGAAGGACCAAAACCGATCGCTCCGGGCGTCAGGACACCTTCCACTGGAGCAACCGGTATGGCGGGACCGGCGAGAGTGAACGCCGGCACCGTCACGCTTGGTGTGTCTTCTACCTGCGGCTCTTGTGGCGGCGGTGTCACGGCTACTGCCTGCCCGCGCACGACTCTTACCATGTCCTGGTATGAGTACACGGACGCGCCCGGCACTTGCGCCAGCAACGTGCGCGCATCGTCTTTCCAGTTCGTATTCGGATATTTCTGCAGCAGTCGGTCGATCGTAGAGCGGCATTGATCGTACTTCGCTAATTTGTAATCTGCGTATGCCATCCAGTACAGCGCCGCATCGAGGTTCTTCTCGTTTGGAAACGACGTGACATACTCGTTGAATTTTTGCTGCGCCTTGGCCCAATCGCCGTCAGTGATGAGGTCGCGCGCGCTGCGAAAGATAGTGGTGGCTTCGCTGGTGGTCTGTTGATACGAGCGCCCTGAACCGGAACCGACACCATTACCCGAGCCCGAACCTCGGCCGGAACCGGAACCCATGCCTTGTTGGCCCATCACGACACCCGCAGTCATTAAAACAAGCACGCACAAGAGCAACGCGACGCGCTTCGTTGCCGCGCGCGCGCGCAGAATCGATGTAAGGTTCTTCAACATTTCTTTAGCCTCTATTTTCATTAGCGATTGTTGATGCCGTGGTCCTGATAATCGAGTAATGCCGCCACGATTTCAGTCTTTTGCACACGCTCCTTGATCACCCGCACGTCTTCAGGGCGTGCACGATCGGGGAGGTTAGCGATGTCGATCAGGAACGGTTCCAGGTCAGCGAGGAGAGTTTTCGTCGGAAACTTTGCTTTCATCTCGGCGTCGCGGCGCAGGACCACGTTTTCGTTCAGCAGGCGGCGCGAGAGTGCTTTGTCGTAGCTGACGTCGATCTCGTCGTCGGTGTCGGGGATCTGAGCGTTTTTGATCGAGCGCAGCAGGATCTTGCTTTGTTCGATGTGCTTGACTGTGTCCTGCTCGTCGATGTCGAGATAAGCGAGATCGGATGAGAGCACGTCGGATTGATCAGGTACCGTGTGGACTACCTGTGCTCTTGGTTTCTTATGCGAATGTTTTTCAACCACGGACTCGACGGATTTAAAAACCGGATCTGGCGTTGGGTTAGTTGAGGGTGTTGTTATTGCGACGGTCGGAGCTGGGGACTTGGGACGCGACCTCAGGTATACGATTCCGATGGCGAGTGCAAGCAACAATACTGCGATTGCACCTGCGAAGGATGGTGCAAACCACCATCGACGTTTGGGGGCACGAGGCTCTGAAATTGTGTGCGCCGCGACTCGCGTCCAGAGGAATGGCGGTACTTCGATTTCGCGATCGTAATGTGCGAAGAGCTCCTGTTCGGCAGTCAGCGCGGCAAATTCTTCAGAGCAGTTAGTACACGCGATCAAATGCGCGTTGACCTGCTCGCGATCCTGCAGCGGCAGCTCATCGTCCAGATATTCTTCCAAAAGCTCTCGGCAAACTTCACACTTCATAACCAACTCCAGCGTACGGACTGATCTTCTTTCTCATCTCCGCGCGGGCGCGGTGCAAATCAGTCTTCAACTTCGCAAGCGAGAAACCCGTGATTGCGGCGATCTCTTCGTAACTGCACTGGTGCAAAACCTTGAGCGTGAACACCAGTCGCTTGTCTTCGTCGAGCGCCGCGAGCGAGCGCCGGACAAGCGCGTTCAACTCCTTGCTCAGCAAGCCTTCGACCGGCACCGGTTTGTCGTCGCTCAAATCCATAACCGACTTATCCGCGAGATCGACGTGATTGTTTGCGCGGACGCGGGCCCGCAGCGACTCACGTGCGACGTTTCTCGCAATGCCAAACAGCCAGGTGGAGAGTTTCGTTTCGGCGCGCATGGTGTGAATCGCTCGGAAGGCGCGGACGAAAGTTTCCTGCGTCAGCTCTTCCGCCAGCGCGCGATCGTTGACCATGTCGTAAATAAAACTGATGACGGGCCGCGAATACCTCTCGAAAATCAGGCGGAAGGCATCCGCATCGCCCTGGCACACGCGAGTAACCAGGTCTGCTGAAGTGTTCATCAGAGTTCCCGCGAACGCGCCAGTCATCGCTCTCGGTAGGTAAGTGTTAGGAAAGGCCTAAAAGTTTCAGGAAAAACTTGACGCGGATGAACGCAGATCAACGCAGATCTGCGTTTATCCGCGTAAATCCGCGGTTAAATATTCTTCGGGTCCACGATCTTCCCGGCAATCGCGGATGCGGCGACCACGTACGGTGAGGCGAGGTAGAGCTTGCCGGGGCCGCTGCGACCCGGGAAATTCCGATTTTGCGCGCTGACGGTGACCGTCTCCGCATTCGGAGACGCACCGGGACCGGCGTTGATGCACGCACCGCACGACGGATCGATCAACTCAGCACCCGCGCGCTCGAACAGATCGATGTAGCCGCGCTGCCGCGCGTACTGCTTGATCTTCTGCGACCCAAACTGAATGTAGAGGTGCACGCCTTCCTTCACGCGCTTCCCATGCGCGAGTGCGTTTTCGAGCACCGAAGCGTACATGTCCATGTCGGCCATCTTG
>DATNDM010000280.1:0-4774 GCA_035553235.1 Pyrinomonadaceae bacterium
GCCGCGATCTCGATCCCGTTTCAACTAATCACACTCATTGGCCTGAATATTCTGCTCGCCGTCGGGAAAATACGCGAATTCAACCTGCTCGATCTCGCCGGCCAATCATTCGTTCTCATCAATGCCGTGCTCGTCTTGTTACTCCTCAAACGCGGGCTCGAAACGCTCATCGCATTCAACACGCTCGCCAGCATTCTCGTCGCGATCGTGATCGCGCTGCTGCTCGTCGTTTCTGCGAGGACGCTCACGCACTCGCGATGGCGCGCCGACATCGCGCTGCTGCGACGCATGATCGTCTATGGTCTCAAGTTTCACATCTCGATCCTGGCGGGCGCGATCATCATTCGCGCTGATCTGCTGATCGTGAATCATTTTCGCGGCGCTGCTGAAGCCGGCGTCTACAGTGTCGCTTCGCAGTTTGCGCTCTTGCTGATGCTGCTGCCGGGCGTGATCGCCACGCTTCTCTTTCCACGCGTGACGACCGAACAGGACGTGCGCGGCGAGACGACGTGCCTCGTGAGCCGCTACACGACGCTCATCATGTTTGCCTGTTGCCTCGCCGCAGTGCCGTTCAGCCTGTTGCTGCCGGTAGTCTATGGCCCAGCTTTCACTGACGCGACGAAGTTGCTCTTGATTCTGCTGCCCGGCGTGTACCTGATGGGACTGGAGTCGGTGCTGGTCCAGCATTTCAACGCCCTCGGTCTGCCGCGCGCGATCCCGATCTACTGGATCGTGACGTTGATACTGAACCTCGTCCTTGTGTTCACGCTGGTCCCGCGCTTCGGCGCGCAGGGCGCCGCGATCGCCTCGTCGATCAGCTACGCGCTGATCTTCGCACTCGTGGCGCTTCACTTTCACACCAGCACCGGACGTTCTTTTACCGAGGTGTTTGTGCTCGGGAGCGTGCGCGGATGAAAGTCGTTCTGCTGGCGCTCAGCGGCGATCTCGCTCGCGCGCGAGACAAACTGGCCGAACTCTATCCCAACTGCTCCATCGAGCTGATCTCGCGTGCTGAATTCGAAAACGGCAGTCACCTCAGCCGACTGAAATCGTTGCGCGCGCTGCATCCTGATGTACTCGCGGTGGCGACCGAGCGACTGCCCTGGCAACGCGGCCAAAATCTGTTCATGGTGTTTGGCGCGCTCGCGGGCGCGCGGGAAGTCGTAATGCTCGACGCGCACGGCGAAATGATTCGCAAGTCGCGCGCGAACGTTTTGCTGGGCGCGCCGGCCAGACTCGGCAGGGAAACGCTTACGGCTGCGAGCGACGTTGCGCAATCGCGCCGTGAATTACAGCGACTCGAAGAAGTGACACTGCGATTTGCTGACATGCCGCGGCAGGTCACGCCAAAATCGCGTCTGCGAGTTGTTTACCTGCGCGCGACGCCTGGACCAGGCACGCAGGCGGGCGGTGCTGCGAGTCACATCAAGGGCGTCGTTGAAGGTCTCGAAGCACTCGGCGTTGACGTGCAGATCATCAGCAACGATCTCATCGCGGGCATGGATGCTGCTGACGATCGTTTCACGGTGATTCCGCCGCAGCCCGGCGGCAACACGCGCGCGCTCTTCGATATTCACAACAACCTCGTGTTCACGCGCGCCGCGGTGCCGCTGATCGAGCAGGCTGATCCCGATTTCATTTATCAACGATACGCGCGGTTTAGCTGGGCCGGTGTCGTGGCGGCGAATCGCACGAAGCGACCCCTGTTTCTCGAATACAACGGCTCGGAAGTTTGGGTGGGCCGGCATTGGGATCGTGTCGGCAGGCTCGATTTGCTCGAGCGATACGAGCGATTGAACCTTGACGCGGCGGCGCGTATTTTTGTCGTCTCGGATGTCGAGCGCCGCAACCTCGAGGCGCGTGGTGTCGCGGGCGAGAAGATCGTTGTCAATCCGAATGGCGTTGATGTCGAGCGCTTTCGGCCGGGTGTTGGCGGTATTGAAGTGCGACGTGAGCTTGGTATCCGGGATGATGAGGTGGTGGCGGGTTTTGTCGGCACGTTTGGACCGTGGCACGGTGTCGAGAAGCTGGCGGAAGCGATCAGGTTGATCGATGCCGGGGAGCCGATCAGGTTTGTGTTGGTGGGAAGTGGGAGTTTGCACGTTGAGGTTGAGAAGCGACTCGAGGCTGAGGTTGCGTCGGGGCGTGTGATCTTCACGGGCGCGGTGGGCCACGAGCGTGTGCCGCGTTTGCTTGATGCGTGCGACATACTCGTCGCGCCGCATGTGCCGCTCGCGGATGGTAGTGAGTTCTTTGGATCGCCGACGAAGATTTTTGAGTACATGGCGATGGGGAAGGGGATCGTCGCGAGCCGGTTGGGCCAAATCGGTGAAGTGTTGGTTGATGGTGAGACGGCGCTGTTAGTCGAACCGGCAGATGTTGGAGAACTGAAAAACGCGATCGTGCGGTTGAGTCAGAACGATGAGATGCGCAGGGCTTTGGGAGGTAGGGCGCGTGAGATTGCGGAGAGGGAGCATACGTGGACGCATAATGCTCAGCGCGTCCTTGATAAATATAAAATTTTGACTGGATTACAGGATTAACAAGATTGGCAGGATTGGCGCAGGAAAAACTCAGGGCGCGTGAGCAGTGGGGGCAGGATCCCTGCGGCGCCGTCTACGACCGCGAGCATGAGCTCGGGACGCGCGAGTTTTTCGATGAGGTGGAGCGTTATCGTTACCAGGAGTACGCGCCGTGGATGCCGCGGTTGATGGAGTTTGAGCGTTTTCGTGGGGCGCGCTTGCTTGAGATTGGCTGTGGCATGGGTACGGATCTTTTGCAGTTTGCGCGTGGCGGTGCGCGCTGCACTGGTGTCGATCTGACGCCGCGCTCGGTTGAGATTACGCGACATCGTTTCAAGCTCTACGGTGCGGATGGAAACTTCATGATCTCGGATGGCGAGCATTTGCCGTTTCGGTCTGAGAGCTTCGACGTGGTCTACTCGAACGGCGTCCTGCATCACACGCCCGACACCGCCGGCGCAATACGCGAAGTGCATCGCGTCCTGCGGCCCAGTGGCGTGGCGAAGATCATGCTCTACCATCGCAACTCGCTGAACTACTGGATCGAGATCGTGCTGCGGCGCGGCGTGCTTGGGCTCGAGTTTTTGCGTGGGCAATCGGCGGAAAACATCATGAGCCGTGTGATCGAGTTCAGCGATCACGATGCGCGGCCGCTGGTGAAAGTTTACAGTCGACAAGAGGTGCGTGAACTGTTTGGGATGTTCAAGGATGTGCGTGTTGAGGTTGAGCAGTTGATGCGCAGCGAGTTGAGATTTCTTGCGCCGCTCGTTTCGGAGACGATGTTCGAAAAGTTGCGCAAGAGAATTGGCTGGAACCTGATTATCACCGCGAAGAAGTAGATTGCCACAAAGAGGCACAAAAAACACAAACTCAAAGAAAAGTATTTTGTGTATTTGTGCCTTTTTGTGGCTAATAATGCTTAGCGTACGTGTCCTCACGCTTGAATTCATGCGCGCGCGGCTGAACGATCCAGCGTGGTTTCAATTCGGCTCGTATGCGAAATTTGACCGGCAGGCGCGCGACATCCTCGACGGACACCAGCGACTTTTCTGGATCGACGATCCGGCGCGCACCGATCTGGCCCAGTATCCCCCAGCATTCCCCGCGCTCGTTGCCGTGATCTACAAACTCACGGGCGATCATTCCGCGTATTCAGTGCAACTGGTTTTGTGGTTTCTCGATCTGATCCTGTCATTCGTCTTGATTGCGGGAATTGCGTTAAGTGTGTCGGGCAAGCAGGCTGCGGTCGCGGCTGGGTTCCTGGTCGCGCTCTCGCCCTTGTTCGCGATGTATGCGGCGTTTCCTTCAGCAGACGCGCCCACGACGTGGTTTGTTCTTGGTGGCAACTGGCTGTTAATTCTCGCCGCACAACGCAAGAGTGTGTTGCTCGCATTGTTTGCGGGAGTCGCACTCGGAATCGCGTGCTGGTTGCGTGTGAACCCTTTGTATCTTTGCGCCGGTTGGGCCGTCGCGTTGCTCCTGTTCGTGAAAGGCGCCTGGTCCTTACGATTGAAGTTGGCCTTGGCCACATTGGCCGGAACCATCGTCATCATCGCGCCGATCGTGATCCGCAATTATCTCGTCTTTCCTGACTTCACGCCGACTGGCGGCACGATCGGCGTGAACCTCTGGGAAGGTCTCGGCGAGACAGAACTTGGGCAGCAACACGGGTTCATCTTCGGCGACCAAAAAATGTTGGACATCGAGCGCCAGCGCATGGGCTGGCCCGCGGACATGCCGCTCGACATGCAATGGCCTGACGGAATCCGCCGCGACCGCGAACGCACGCGCGAGTCGCTCGCGTTTATCAGGCAGCATCCGGTTTGGTATCTGGGCGTGATGGCCGGACGAATGTGGGGCATGCTGAAAGTCGCCGGTGATCCGGTGCCGCACACCGGCATCAGTGGAATCAACGTGACGAGCAAAAAATGCCTGCCCGAGAGTTGGCAAGGCGGTGTGCTCGCGTTCGGCGTGAATGCACTCGGAATGATCCAGAGCGTCGTGCGATATCTGTTTCTACCGCTGGCTGCATTTGGAATCTACGCCGGCATTAGGCACGATTGGCGTATGAGCTGCCTGATGCTCGTCACAATCCTTTACTATCTCGTCCCCGGCACCGCCGCGCATACCGAGATTCGCTATGTGTTACCCATGCACGGTTTTTTAATCGTCTTCGCATCCGTGGGCATCATTCGACTGATTAAGAGATGAAGGAACACACGTATCCAATCATGTTCCGCGTCGAGCAGTCG
>DATNDM010000281.1:0-5407 GCA_035553235.1 Pyrinomonadaceae bacterium
TGTGAAACGCAATTTTCAGTGGAGACGCATGTAAACATAACGTCCGACGGAGCAAGCGACGCGGTTGAACGCACGATGCTCAACTCACCGGGAGCCAAACCAGCCGCGATGCCGGGCACGGGGCTGGGCGTCGGTGTTGGACTCGGCGTCGGACTCGGAGCCGGTGTCGCAGCGGCGACGGGCATATTGCTCGCGCCGGTAAAGAACGAGAGCGTCGCGGTCGACTGGTTCGTGATCGTCGGCGTGATCAGATAGTAAAGCTCAGTCGAGAAATCGCCGTTCCCACCACCAAGCTCCGCGCCCCCAAGCGAAAACGCGATGCGCTTGTGAGATTCACTAGCGATCGGGCGCGTACCGCCGAAGGTTGAAAAAGTTCTGACGTTCGTAATCCTCGTCAAAGTATTCGACGACGTAACCGGAATCTGCGTCAGATAGATCTCGGCTGAAAAGTCCTGGTTCAAGCCTTCCGTCTGATTCGCGGCGGTATCCGGAATCGTGCCGTTAGGACGGAAGTTCAGGAATGAACTAAACGCGAGCGTCGATGGATTGAGCGACGCGTCGTAATCCGTGAATGTCGGGAAGTGGCCGATATCCGTGAACGTGGACCGTGTGGCGACTTCATTGAAAGTGTCGCTCGAATTCGTGTAAACAAACGTGCCGAGAATCTGGCTGGTCGGCGCCGTATTCGCCTTTGGATCGGTAGCACGCGACTCAAACGCAATCAACTCGCCGTTACGACTCAACCTCCGTCCCGGGCTCAGCACATTCGTGTTTCCGACCGTCGCATTCAGCGTGCGCGTGACCTGTTTGAAAGTGACGGTACTGCCCGTAATCGTGCCGAGATAGATCTCGGCATTGTTGTCAGTGTTAGTGGCGGAGTTTGTCGTAGTCAGATTCGCGCTCGACATGAACGCCACTCTGGAACCGTCCGACGATAATGACGGGTTAGTCTGAAAGATCGTGCCAATCCCCGGCGTCGGATCCGAGGTCTTGGTCGCTTGAGTCAACAGGTCATCGTCGATTCTGTAAATGAACAACTCTGGATTGAAGTCGCCATTGCCGACGCCGGGAACAAGGTCACGCGTAGAAATGAAAGCGATAACTTTGGCGTCGTCGGAGATCGCAGGTTCGCGATTATCGTCAGCGAAAAACGGCGTGGCAGTGGTTGATCCAGGCGAGGGCGCACGACTCGCGGTAGTGCCACCTTTGATCACCGCGTCAAACGTCCCTGTCGACAGATCTTGAAATGGCAAGTCAGCGCCGAGTGTTAAATCGACGTCGGCAACATCAGGAACTCGATAAATCCAGATTTCCGAATTCGCATCTTTATCCAGCGCGTCGCTGTCAGCGCCATTGAAGAATTTCGGATCCGGCGCGTTCGAGCTGAAGACGATGATATAACTGCGCACGCCATTATGGAGTGCCGGAGCCATCGAGATCATCGGGGAACGATTGTCGATCTCGATCTTCACCTGTGTACGATCAGCCGGTGTCGGAATCGGAGTTGGCGTTGGACTCGGAGAAGGTGTCGGACTCGGTGTCGGAGTGGGGCTCGCTGCAGGTGCGGGAATCGGAACGTTTTTGGTATCCGTGATCTGGAAAATGCGACGTTGCGCGTAGTCTGCCAAAAAGATTTCGCGATTGCCGTCGGCGTTTCTCGGGTTTACTGTCGCTACGTCACCATTCGAAGTGAAGACGACGAAGCGGCCGTTTGCAGTGATGTCACTCGCAATCGAGTTGAAGGCTCCGTTTGGAGTTGAAGTAAGCTGGACAGTGAATGGGTCCGGAGTCGGACTGGCCGTTTGGGCCGAAACTGAGGCAAGCGAACCACCCACAAGCGCAAACACGATGATGGCGCACACGAACCAGAAAACTTGCTTCACAGATTCCTCCGAAATAACAATAAAGACGCGAAAGCGAGCAGATTAGATGCCCTCGGGGAGCTGAGCCGGCGAATAAAGAACGGCCATTTTAAGCAGAAGCCCTCCGCTTCGCAAGCAGGGAGGGATTTGATAAAAGAATACACTCACAGGACCTACAGAGGAGGATCGTCGTTTGTCGAAGCGCGCGCTGATTACGGGAATCACCGGTCAGGATGGCAGTTACCTCGCCGATTATCTCCTGAGTTTGGGCTATGAAGTCCACGGGCTCGTGCGTCGCGTGGCGCTCGAAGCTCCCGAAACCCGGTTCAGCCGCATCGCCCACTTGCTGGACCGCATTACGCTGCACCCGGCGAGTCTTGAGAGTTACGCGAGCATTTACCATATCTTCAGCAAACACGATTTTGACGAGTGCTATCACCTTGCGGCCCAGAGTTTCGTGGCGGAAAGCTTTGCCGATGGCTTTTCGACCATGAACATGAACATCAACGGCACGCATTACGTGCTGGCCGCGCTGCGCGAACTGCGGCCTAACTGTCGTTTCTACTTCGCCGGTTCGAGCGAGATGTTTGGGAACGTCAACGAAGTGCCGCAAAAGGAAACGACAGCGTTTCAGCCGCGCAGTCCTTACGGGATCAGCAAAGTGGCGGGTTTTCACTTGACCAGAAATTATCGCGAGGCTTACGGGCTCTATTGCGTCAGCGGCATTCTTTTCAATCACGAAAGCCCGCGGCGCGGGTTCGAGTTCGTCAGTCGCAAGACGACGAGCACCGTCGCGCGCATCAAGCTCGGGCTGGCGAACGAGCTGCGCATCGGAAATCTCGAATCGAAGCGCGATTGGGGACACGCGAAAGATTACGTGCGCGCGATGCATGCGATGGTCCAGCAGCCGGAACCGGACGATTTCGTGATCGCGACTGGACAAACGCACAGCGTCCGCGAGCTTTGCGAGATTGCGTTTGGCGAAGTCGGGCTCGATTATCGTGAGTTTGTGAAAGTCGACGAGAGATATTATCGGCCCGCGGAAGTCGATCAACTCATCGGCGATGCGTCGAAAGCGCGAAAAGCGCTCGGTTGGGAACCGACGTACACGTTCCGCGAGTTGATCAAAGAGATGGTGGCGGCCGACCTGGAAGCGCTCGGACACGAGTTGAGCAAGGCGCCTAAAGAAGATTTTTCACGCAAGGATGCAAAGGCGCAAAGGTAGCCTGCGCAAGCATGAAATCCCATTGCGTCTTTGCGTAGTGTCTTAGTTTGGGCTTCTTCTCTGTGCAACCTCTGTGTTCTCTGTGTCTCCGTGGTGCATATTTGTTAAGAATTACTCAACCACAGAGACACAGAGAACACAGAGGTTGCACAGAGAAATCTAAACTAAGACACCACCCGTCTTTGCGTTTCTTTGCGTCTATGCGTGAAACTGCTCTTCAGTATGCCCATCGCTGTTCGCGTCGAATCAGTCTCAAAACAGTATCGCATCTACGATCGGCCCGCCGACCGTCTGAAAGAGACGCTGACGCGTGGCCGCTGGAAGGCGCACCGTGAGTTTTGGGCACTGAAAGACATCAGCTTCAAAGTCGAGGCCGGCACGACCACCGGCATCGTGGGCCCAAACGGCTCCGGCAAATCGACGCTCCTGCAAATCATCACCGGCACACTCGAACCGACGCACGGCAGCGTGTCGATCGAAGGACGCGTCGCCGCATTGTTAGAACTCGGCGCCGGTTTTAATCCGGAGTTCACCGGCATTGAAAACATTTTCATGAACGCATCGCTGATGGGTTTCTCAGGAGCCGAGACGGAAAACCTGCTGCCCGAGATTGCAAGCTTCGCGGAGATCGGCGACTTCATTTACCAGCCGCTGAAAACGTATTCGAGCGGCATGTACATCCGCCTCGCCTTCGCCGCCGCAATCGCAGTTGCACCGCAGATACTGATCATCGACGAAGCACTAGCCGTCGGCGACGCCGTGTTTCAGCATCGCTGCATGCGTCGCATCAAGGAGATGCAGGAGAACGGGACCACGATTCTCTTTGTCTCGCACGATCCCGGCGCAGTTCGGGCGCTGTGCAATCGCGCGATCCTGTTGAATCACGGCGAAAAAATCGCGGAAGGCTCGCCGCCCGACGTGCTCAATCGTTACCAGAAGATCATCATGGCGCGACAGCAGCAGTACGAGGCAACTGCGAAACCAACGGAGCGAGCGGCGAATGAACTCTTCGAGCGCAAAGTGGCGCCGCTGAGTTACGTGTATCGTCACGGCGATCGCAGCGCGGAGGTGTTGCAGGTCGAACTGCTCGACGGCGCGCTACGACCCATCGAGTTAGTCGAGACTGGCGAGCCGCTGCTCGTTCGAATCGTCTACGTGGCCCATGCGGATCTCGACGACGTTGTCTGCGGATTTCTGATCAGAAATCGTCATGGCATTCACGTCTACGGCACGAACACCGAGATCCAGGAGGTGCCGTTCGAGCGCGTGAAGCGCGGCGAGTTAACCGAGGTAACGTTTGAGTTCAACTGCTGGCTCGCGCCGGAAATGTTTTCGTTGTGCGTGGCGGTGCACAGCAGCGCAGGGGAGAGTTTTGACTGGCTCGATGGCTGCTTGTTTTTCCGCGTGATGTCGGTGATAAAGATGGAAGGCATCGCGAACCTGAATGCAACGGCGTCGACCAGGCGCCTCGCCGGCACTCATGTTAATCATGAAAATCCTGTAACCCTGTTAAAAAACTGACCTGCATGACCACGCCAGCAGAAAAAACCGACGGTCTCGACCTGGCCCAACTGATGGACCGGATCAAACAAGACGCCGCCAAACATAAACCCATCACACCCGCTACCGGCGCACCGGGCTTCTATCGAGAATTGATGACTCACGGCGTCGACGTTCTTCTCTCCCCGCCCGATTCGTCCGTTCCGCCGTTAAAACTTCAACCCGATCTGGAAAAACGCGATCACTATCAACTCAGCGATTTGCTCGGCTTTCACGATGAGGCGTTCGTCAGAAATGCGTATCGCGTGATACTGAAACGCGATCCAGACGACGCTGGTCTCGCAACATACCTGCGACAGTTGCGCAGCGGTCGCTACAGCAAGATTGATATCGTCAGCAGCCTGCGATTCTCACCCGAAGGTCGAAATGCAAACGTTCAAATCGCGGGCCTCGGAAACCGTTCCCTGCTCCGAAAACTTTATCGCGTGCCGGTGGCGGGCTACCTGTTGCGGATGGCAGTCGCGATTGTTCGCTTGCCTGTGCTGATCACGAATTTCCGGCAACTGGAGTCGCATAATGCAGCGCAGCTCGAGCGCGTCGCTGCTCACGTCAATGAAGCGGTGGCGCAGCTCTACCACGAAATTCACGAGCAACGGGAACAAAATCAAACTCAGCTCGAAAAGCTGCCCGCGCAACTGAAAGATCTGCAAAGCGTGGTGCGCATGCAGTTCCACTCGATCATCTCCGAACAGGGAAAAGTCTTACGCATCCACGACGCACTCAACAAGGGCTACGTCGCTTTGCAAGCGCAGATGAATCG
>DATNDM010000282.1:0-3864 GCA_035553235.1 Pyrinomonadaceae bacterium
AGAATGCGACGCGGCTTATTTCTGCGCTCGATAAAGTCAGGAATGATGCTGTTGTCGTCATTATTTGCATGCCGGAGCTCATGCGCCGCACGCGCATGGGACGTCTTGATGTATCCACACTCGGCAGCAAGCAATACGGCAAAGGCGGAAAGCTGCTGAGCTCGATCGGTTCGTGGGTCGGCAATCAGGCGCGTCGTGGCAAGTCACAGGATAAACGTAGCCACACGCAGTATCTGAAGCTCGTCGATCGGCTGCCGGGTATTCTCAAGTTCGTCCCGACGGCGGGCGCGTTAACAGATGCGAAGCATTATTTGTTTCTGTTTTGCTATTTCCTCCAGCCGACACCGGTAAACATTCAGTCAATGCTGCTGTACGCGCTGGCGCATTACGTTCATGACGAACGTTTGAAGAAGATTCGCGTGCGGAAGCCCGAGCAGATGCCGTCGGTCGCTATCTATCACCCAAACGCGCAAAAACTCTTTCAGACATTTGCGGAGTATCGAAAGTGGTATCGCAAGCCGCTCGATCCGGAGACGACGATCGGCCTCTTGCTGATGCGTCCGCAAGTGGTCAGCAAAACGACGAAGCACTACGACGCACTCATCAACGCGATCGAAGCAGAAGGTCTCAGTGTGATCCCCGCGATCGCGACGCTCATGGACAATCGCGAAGCCGTCTCGAAGTTTTTTGTTGGGACAGGCGAGACGAAAGCGCGCGTTAGTCAGATCGTTTCGTTAACCGGATTCAGTTTTGTTGGTGGGCCGGCGATGAACGACAGCGCTGCCGCCTCAGCGTTTCTCCGTGAACTGAATCTTCCTTATCGCTCCGCCGTGAGCCTCGATACGCAGACGATCGAAGCGTGGTCCGACTCGCAGACGGGTCTCAATCCGGTTCAGGCCGGCATGCAGATCGCGATTCCCGAGATCGACGGCGCCACCGAACCGTTCATCTACGGCGGCATTCCCACGCGCGGTCAGGAACCAGTCGCGCTCGACGATCGTTGTCACCGACTGGCGCGACGCTTAAAGCGCTGGCACACGTTACAAACCGCGCCGCGCAAAGATGTGAAACTCGCAATCGTCTTGTTCTGCTTTCCGCCCAACAAGGGAAACATCGGTACTGCTGCTGATCTCGACGTCTTTCCCGGTGTGTTTGATGTGTTGAAGCGATTGGACGCTGAAGGTTATCGCGTCGAGCTGCCGGATTCGGCGGACGATCTGCGCGAGAGATTGCTCGACAACGTCTCGTACCGCATGAGCGTTCAGGAGTATCGACGGTTTTGTCCCTACGTCAGGGAAGTCGAGAACGACTGGGGCACAGCGCCAGGTGCGATCAATACATTCCGCAGCGAGTTGGAAATTCGAGGTCTTCAGTTAGGAAATGTTTTCATCGGCGCGCAGCCGACTTTTGGCTTCGAAGGCGATCCGATGCGAATGATGATGGCGCGCAGTGGCTCACCGCACCATGGCTTCATGGCTTTTTACACCTACCTGTCGAAGGTTTTCGACGCCGACGGTGTGATTCACTTCGGCACGCACGGCGCGTTGGAGTTTATGCCGGGCAAGCAGATCGGACTCTCCGGTGAATGCTGGCCGGATCGCCTGATCGACGAACTACCAAATTTTTATATCTACAGCGTGAACAACCCGTCGGAAGGTTCGATCGCCAAGCGCCGCTCCTACGCCGAACTGATCTCCTATCTCACACCACCAATCGAAAACGCGGGACTGTATAAAGAACTCGCCGGCTTGAAAGACCTCGTGATGGCCTATCGCCAATCAACCAACGACTCCGAACGAGATCGGCTCTACCAATCCATCGAAGCGCTCCAGCAACAAACCCATTTCTGAACGCGGATAAACGCCGATTACACGGATTTAAATCCCTATTTAAAATCCGCGTTTATCCGCGTCCGAAATTCCTTCGCATCCACGCGATGTATGAACGACTCAACGCCGTCAATCGCAATCACGGGAATGTCGTACTTATATTTTCTGAGCAGCTCGTCATCAGATTCGATGTTTATCTCTTCCAACGTAAATTGATCGCTGCAGCCGGCGCTCGTGATTGCGGCCTTCGCCTCATCGCAGAGATGACATCCGGGACGCGAATAAATGATCACATGTGGTTTTGACATCGATACTTCTTGCCAGCTAAACGGGAAATTATGTATAAATAACGCCGCCGACCATATTATATTTTGTTTTGTTAGGTGCGGCGCTCTTCATGTTTAAGCTAATAATTCGGTTTTACGCGCAGAGAGGAATCCCTGTAGGTGTAGTTGTATAAGTTGCCCTCTGTTAATAAAGTCGAAGTGTACCCGCGGAAGAAGTTCGCAACACCTGGCAATTCGGAATTGTTTTAGACGGAGGTCTGGACTTGGATAGTCAAGCCGATCAATTGTCCGCCCCGAGTGTAACTGCGGCGCCACCGCGCGCCGCTGCTCCGGCAAAGCCCGCGGCTCCTGCTGCCGTGGTGGAAACGACTTCTGATCCCCCCGTCAACAAGATGCGCCGCCGCATCGTTTGGGCCACCATCGCCGGCGCACTCACGACGTTCTTCCTGATGTTCGTGCGGTTCTTTTTGCCGCGCTCGATTCTCGAACCTTCCAGCATCTTCCGTATCGGACCGCCCGCTGACTACGCGATCGGCGTCGATACAAAATGGCAGCAACAGTACCGCATCTGGGTGACGAGAACGTCCGATCGTCTCTTCGTCATCTACGCGCGCTGCACGCATCTCGGTTGCACGCCCGACTGGAAGGCCAGTGAAAACAAGTTCAAATGCCCATGTCACGGCAGTGGCTACGACAGCGAGGGCATCAACTTCGAAGGACCTGCGCCGCGACCAATGGACCGCGCGAAGGTAACTCTCGACGCTGAAGGACAGATCCTGGTCGATACCGGCAAGCTCTTCTCGTGGCCCAAAGGTGAAACAAGCCATTTTGACGATAAAGACGCTTTCATAAGCGTGTAACGGGTAACGTGGATGGACACTGATCCCAAAGACAAAAAGCAGCTCACGTCCGGCGAAGAAGGCGACAACCGTAGCCTGATCGAAAGAATTAAGGAAACCGGCGGCTCACTGAAAGAGCGCGCGAAGGAAGAGGCGAAGGACTACAAGGATCCGCAGGACACGCAGCTCTGGAAGTCGATCTTCCGCGTCTCGCACGATCGGTCGGATCCGCGCAACCGCTCGCTCGCGATTCTTTCGAACGTCTTCCTGCACCTGCATCCCGCGAAGATCAATCGCGATGCGGTGCGCTATCCGTTCACGTGGGGCATGGGCGGCATCACGTTCTACCTGTTCATCGTGCTGACATTCACCGGGGTGTTGCTGATGTTCTACTACCACCCCACCAAGCTCGACGCGTTTCGCGACATTCTCTATCTCGAGCACGACGTGCCCTTTGGCAAGCTGCTGCGCAATATGCATCGCTGGGCCGCGCACCTGATGGTGATCACGACGTGGCTGCACATGTTTCGCGTTGTGTTGACGGGTTCGTACAAGCGGCCGCGCGAGTTTAACTGGTGCGTGGGCGTGGTATTGCTCGTGTTGACCCTGTTGTTGTCGTTCACGGGTTACCTGCTGCCGGACGATCAGCTCGGCTTCTGGGCGGTCACGGTGGGAACCAACATGGCCCGCGCGACGCCGATGCTCGGTCACGAAGGTCCGTTCGGACCGCAACTGGGTTTGACTGCTTATAACGACGTGCGCTTCGGACTGCTCGGTGGCTCGATCGTGGACTCGAACGCGCTGTTGCGATCTTATATCTGGCACTGCATCGGGATTCCGCTGGTCGCGTCGATATTCATGGCAGTGCACTTCTGGCGCATCAGGAAAGACGGAGGCATCTCCGGGCCG
>DATNDM010000283.1:0-5459 GCA_035553235.1 Pyrinomonadaceae bacterium
GCTGCTCACGTCAATGAAGCGGTGGCGCAGCTCTACCACGAAATTCGCGAGCAACGGGAACAAGATCAAACCCAGCTCGAAAAGCTGCCCACGCAACTGAAAGATCTGCAAAGCGTGGTGCGAATGCAGTTTCACTCGATCATCTCCGAACAGGGAAAAGTCTTACGTATCCACGACGCACTCAACAAGGGCTACGTCGCTTTGCAAGCGCAGATGAATCGTCGCGAGAGCGAACAGACTGAAGTTCAACAGCGTCACGCCGCGGAGTTGCAAGCCTTGCGAACGCAGCTCGAGCAGCAGGTTGACGCGCTGGTCGATCGGCTACAAAAGTTGAGAATGGATATCGCGCAGCAAGAAACACGACTCGCGAATCTTCTCGACAACGCTGTTGTGAGCGAACAACCTTCATCCGCTATCGGCGAACGGGATCATCTGCTCGATGCAATGTATTTTTCGCTTGAAGACACGTTGCGAGGAACTCCCGAGCAGGTCAAGGAAACGGTGCAGGTTTATCTGCCGGTGTTGCGAGACGCCGGGATCACGACGGGCATACTCGACGTCGGTTGTGGGCGTGGCGAGTGGCTCGAAGTGCTGCGCGATAATGAATTTCAGGCGCGCGGCATCGATACCAATCGCATCGTGCTGCAACGCTGCAGAGAGTTGTCACTCGATGTTGAGGAGGCTGAAGCGCTCACGCACCTCCGCTCATTGGCTGACAACAGCCTGAACGCTGTCACCGCTTTTCACTTTGCCGAGCATCTGCCGCTCGACGCGCTCGTGAGATTTCTCGACGAAGCCGGCCGCACGCTCAAACCCGGTGGACTCCTGATTCTCGAAACGCCGAATCCGGAAAACCTGCTGGTCGGCAGTTGTAATTTCTATCTCGATCCCACGCACAAGAATCCGCTGCCAATTCCGACGCTGAAACTTCTCGTCGAAGCACGTGGCTTCCGTTGTCAGGAAGTGATGAAACTTCATCCGGTCGCGTCGGCAAAGATCGAGGTGAAGGATCAACTAACCAGCCACCTGAACCACTTTCTGTATGGACCAATGAATTACGCCATCGTCGCGCGCAAACCCGAGGCTAGATAAACCTTTTGCCACAGAGAAGCACAAAAAGCTCAAAAATCAGCAGCAACCGTTGGTGCTCTTTGTGCCTTTTTGTGGCTAAACTTCCGGCATGACGCGCATCGCGATTCTCACGCCCACGCTCCGGCCGGCCGATGCGGTGAGCAACGATGTACTTACGATGCGGCGCGTGTTGAGTGCGCGCGGCCACGATGTGTCGATCTTCGCTGACAGCTCGAGCGTGCCCGGCGAACCGGAGCAATCGCCCGCAGCCGCGTTGTCTTACTTGCGTGAAGCGTCCGACGTCCTGATCTATCACCACTCGATCGGTTGGGACAGGGGCATCGAGATTTTCAAAGCAGCGTCGTGCCGCAAGATCGTCAAGTATCACAACGTCACACCGCCGCACTTCTTTGCAGGCATCAGCGAACGACATCAGCATCTCTGCGAAACCGGGCGCTCACAAATCAACGCCATCGTTGCCGCGCGTCCCGATCTTTACCTCGCGGCCTCCGCGTTCAACCGTTCTGACCTCATTGCCGCCGGCAGCGAGTCTGACAAAACACTCGTTGTGCCGCCGTTCAATCAGGCCGAGCAACTGCGCGCCGAACCGGCGAACCTGGAACTGTTTGATGAGTACGACGACGCAAGCATCAATCTGTTGGCCGTAGGTGGCGTGCGGCCGAACAAAGGCCACGCGGATCTGATCGAGGCCTTCGCGCTTTACTACTACACGTGCAGCGGACAGGCGCGCTTGTTCATCGTCGGCGCCGAGGACGAAGCGTATCAACCGTACGCAGCAACACTACGAAAGCTGATCGACGGCTGGTCCATCGCGTCGCGCGTCGTCTTCACGGGCGAAGTCTCGCTCGACTCGTTGAAGTCTTACTACCTGCTCGCCGACGCGATGTTGATGACCAGCGAGCACGAAGGCTTCGCTGTGCCTCTGGTTGAGGCGATGGCGATGAAAGTACCCATCGTCGCTTATGCTTCGACGGCGATTCCCGAAACAGCAAAAGGCGCAGCGCTGATCTGGCGTGAACGCGATCCATTCCTGATGGCGCAGTCCATCGCGTTCCTCCAGGCGAATGAAGCGGCAAAGATGGAGCTCGTCTATCGCGGCTCGCAGCGTTACGAAGAAAATTTTTCTAATTACGCGATCGAGAAGCGGTTCTTCGACGCGACGAGTCAAGCGGGTTTTGATTTCTGAAACTGATTTTAGCCGCGGATTTTCGCAGATTAACGCCGATCTGCATTTATCCGATCTGCGTTTATCCGCGTGAATCCGCGGCTAAAATCAACTACTGAGATGACGCGTATCGCCATTCTAAGTCCGAGCCTGATGACTGCTGACGCCGTGAGTAACGACGTCATCGGAGAGTTTGACGTCCTCACCAGTCAAGGCCACGAAGTGCGTCTCTTTTGCGAAACTCATTCGCTCAAACATCCGCAACTCTTCGACGTCTCTCACATCACAAAGTTTCTGAAAAACTCCGACGACATTCTCATCTATCATTTTTCGAGAGGCTGGAGTCACGGGCTCGAACTCGTACGCGAACTGCGTTGTCGCCGCGTCATCAGGTATCACAACATCACACCTCCTGAATTCTTCGTGCGCTTCAGCCGTACGGACCAGGAGATCTGCGAAGCAGGACGGCGAGAGTTGACCGAACTCGTCGCGGCCGAATGCGATCTCTTCCTGTCAGCCTCCGCGTTCAGTATGCGGGAACTGATCGCGATGGGCGCCGGCGTTTCGAAATCACTCGTCGTGCCGCCTTTTCATCACATCGATCGACTCTCAAAAATCACCGCCGACGCCCGCATCGTGCAGAAATATTCCGACGGCGCGGCAAATGTTCTGTCTGTCGGTCGAGTCGTGCCGCATAAAGGTCTGCATCAACTGATCGCGATGTTTGCTCGCTACTATTACGACTACAACAGCAAGTCGCGGCTGCTGATCGTAGGCAAAGGCGGTGAGGGTTTGAGCGAGTATTCCAGGATGCTGCACCGCGCGGTCCACAAGCTCCGGCTCGACAAGGCTGTCGTGTTTATGGGCGGCGTGCCGGATGAAGTACTGAAGGCGTGTTATCTCGTCGCGAACGCCTTCGCAACGACGAGCGAGCATGAAGGATTTTGTGTACCGCTCGTCGAAGCAATGTCGATGAAGCTGCCGATCACGGCCTACGCATCGACGGCGATTCCCGAAACGTTAGGCGATGCCGGAATCGCGTGGCCCGACCGTGAGCCACTGCTCATGGCTGAATCAATCGACCTGTTTGTCAGAGACGCAGCGGTTCGAAATGCGTTCGGCCGCCGCGGGCGGGGCCGGTACGAGGCGCTGTTTACCAACGAAAAGATCGAACATACGTTCATGAAGGCGATCTCCAGTTTGCAATGAGTAGAGTCGCAATCATCGTACAAAGGTGCCACCAGGACATCGTCGGGGGATCCGAAACTCTCGCCTGGCACTACGCGCAACTCCTCAGCGACGCTTACGACGTCGACGTACTGACAACCACCGCGATAGACACGTCTGAATGGTCCAACACGTTGCCAGCCGGAGCTGAAACCAGAGATGGAGTGCGAATCGTCAGGTTTCCGGTAACCATTGGACGCAGTCGATACTGGGGCAAACTACACGGCCGGCTCATGCAGGATTTTGGACTCATGGTGCCGACGAGAACTCAGGAAGTGCCGCAGCTTCACTGGACCATCGCACTCCAGGAAGATTTGATTCGACACCAGGGTCCTTACTCGGAACCGTTGCTGCGCTACATCAACGAGAACTGGCGCGACTACCGCGCCCTGATCTTCATCACGTATCTCTATCCGACGACTTACTTCGGTCTGCAACAAGTCCCCGCCGGCCGCGCGCTATTCGCACCGACGTTGCACGACGAGATGCCGGCTTATCTTCCGGCATACAAGTACGCCGCGCGACACGCGCGTGAACTCGTATGGCTGACCGCAGCCGAAGAACGTGTCGGGAAGAAACTCTGGGGCGAGCTGCCGGGGCGAGTGGTGGCGATGGCGATCGAAACGGAACTGCGCGAGCCTGCGTGGTCGCCGGTGCCGTATCTGCTTTATTCAGGTCGCGTCGATCCGAACAAAGGTTGCGTGCAGCTTTTCGATTACTTCCTGACTTATAAGAAAACTGTCGGATCGCCCTTACGTTTGATCATCACGGGCAAGGACGACATTCCGATCCCGCAACACGACGACATTCACTTCAAAGGTTTTGTGAGTGAGGAAGAGAAGTTTCGGTTGATGTCTGGGGCCACGTTATTTGTGAACCCCTCGCCAAACGAGAGCTTCAGCATCGTAACTCTCGAAGCGATGGCCCAAAACACGCCCGTGCTCGTGAACAACGCCTCAACCGTTCTGGCTGATCACATCAAAGACAGCGGCGCCGGACGCGTCTACAGCGACTATGAGTCCTTCGCCGCAGCCCTCACAGAATTATCAACGAACGACGCACTCCTGAACACGATGGCCCAACGCGGCCGCAACTACGTCCTCGCCCGCTACCAACCGAACATTGTTAGAAAATCTCTAATCGCGGCGGTCGAATCCGTGCCTTGATCCGCGTTTATCCGCGTTAACGGAAGCGCTGCCGATACTCCAGCGAATTGATAAACCCTTCCGTCACCCTTGCTGCATCACCACTCCGATCAAGCATCTCCGTCCAACCATCAACACCATTCACGTCAGGATCGCGTCTCAAATAACCGAAGTAATGAAGTATCACAAAGCTGCGGTTCCCGAGCCGCCTCAGCTCATCACTATCGAGTCGTTCCGGAAACTTTTGGCTCGCCTTGAACTCGTCAAAGCGACGCATCGCATCCACGAACTCTTCGTAACGCGGCATTCGTCCTGCCGCCGCTTGATACGCGCGCAGTATGTAGGACCCGCGCTCGTGAAATCCCGTCGCAAGAAAAATGTTCAGCGCCACGTGCGCGCGCTCACACGTCTCGTCGGTCGGCCGGCAATTCTTGATCCTGTTAGCTTGCGCAGCGACGACTTGCGCGTCCGGCTCCTGGCCTGCAAAGTCGCGGTACAACTGCCGCACGAAAAATTCGGGATCGTCGATCTGACTCGGCGTCTTCAGATCGAAAGCCTCAACCTCCGGATCGAGCTCGAGCCGGCAAACCTTGCCCGAAATGTTTTGCGAGTCGATCCACTCTTTGACTTTGCTCTCGTAGTCCGGATTTTTGAAGAAGTAAAAATTCCAGTCGCGCGGAAACTGGCTGCTCGAGGCGTTCAACGTCTTCACGCGCGAGATCGCCGAAATCATCATCGCGTCGTACTGATATTCGGCGGTCGCGTGATTCGGGTGTGGGCCAGGCGCGACGTAGAATGCCGTGCAGTCGCTGGGCAACTTCGCTGCCATC